>CAMWRL010000006.1 GCA_947176685.1 uncultured Ruminococcus sp.
GCCTGCCAGCCGGTATGCTTTATCCTGATTTCCAATCCCATACGTGAAAACGCTCCCGAAACATTCCGATTTTTTGCGGAGCAGGGAGTTGAAATCAAGGTCATATCCGGCGACAATCCGGTGACGGTTTCGGAAGTCGCAAAGCAGGCAGGAATTGAAAACGCAAAGAATTATATTGATGCCTCAACCCTCACCAATGACAACGCCATTTATGACGCAGTACAACGATATACGGTTTTCGGGCGTGTTACTCCCGACCAGAAACGAAAGTTTGTAAAAGCTCTCAAACTTCAGGGGCGCACGGTTGCAATGACAGGAGACGGCGTAAACGACGTCTTAGCCCTCAAAACTGCTGACTGCTCTGTTGCAATGGCTTCAGGAAGCGAAGCGGCGGTACAGGTTTCACAGCTTGTACTTCTGGAATCGGATTTTTCAAAAATGCCTGACGTTGTTATGGAAGGCAGACGAGTTGTAAACAATCTTGAACGCTCCGGAAGTCTGTTCCTTGTAAAAAATATCTTCTCTCTTATTATGTCGATTCTGACAATATGCTTCGGAATAACATACCCCCTCAAACCCTCGCAGATTTCGCTTATAAGCCTTTTCACAATCGGCATACCTGCACTTGTACTTTCGCAGATGCCCAATCAGGATATGATACGTGGCAAATTTATGACAAACATTCTGCTGAAAGCTTTTCCGGCGGGAATAACCGATACTATAATAGTTGCGGCAATGGTATTTTTCGGACAGGCATACAACGTTGACCAGTCTGATATTGCTACAGCTTCAACAATACTTTTGTGTATTGTCGGACTTATGATTTTATTTGAAATCAGCCGTCCTATGAACGTCTACAAAATGACGCTGTGGATTTTCTGCATATTCGGACTTGCTTTCTGTATGATTTTCATAAGCGACCTGTTCGGGATTTCCGGAATGTCCACAAAGGCAATACTTCTCTGTATAAACTTCTCCATTATTGCAGAACCTTTTATGCGGTATCTGACTATGCTTTTCAACAAGATAAAGCAGATTTTCACAAAAGGTTACGACAACACCAAAAAGGAAATAGAACTCTGAACTACAAAAGGGACTTTCAATCAAGTCCCTTTTTTTCCGCATATACAAAACCACTGACAATTGCCGCAGACTTCTTTCAGTCTGCCGGAGTGTATTATTTTTTCGCTGACGACTTTCCGTAAGTCTTTCCAACGTACTTCGCCGGATAGTCCGCATATCTCAATCACTTTCAAATCATACGTCAGTGCCTTGTCGTGACAGCCGGTACATGGACAGCACTGACATATAATATCATGTTCTGTAGTTATTTCAACTATGGGATTTTCGCTGTCCAGCAGCTTTATAACAGCGGTCATATTATCAGTGAAGTCCCTGCTGTAGCCTTTTCCCTCAAAGAAGTTCACGCATAACCCGTGATGCGGACGGATTCTATATTCTGACATATTTTTTCACCCTCACGGAAATCAATACCGCACTGACAAGTTTAATCAGGTCAAAAAGCAGATACGGCACTACGCAGGCACTAAGTCCGTACAGAAAGCTTGTTTTCATAACATACATAAACCACAACGTTCCGCAGATATAGCATACAGCCATTCCGGCGGCAAGCGATATAATCTGTACATACAACTTACTGCCGAAAAATTTTTCTATACCCCAGAACACAAGGGCAAGAAAAAGAAATCCCCATATATAGCCGCCGGAGTACGAAGTCAATGCACTTATTCCGGCACTGAATCCCGAAAATACAGGTATTCCGACAGTTCCCAGAAGTATGTACACCAGTATCGCAAAAAAACCGTTTTTTCCGCCTAAAATACTCATTGCGCAAAACACTCCGAAAGTCTGCAACGTAAACGGAATAGTTGTCGGCACTGAAATCCACGAGCATACCGTCATAACTGCCGAAAACATAGCTATTAAAACAATCTCCCGTGTTTTAAAACTCTTTTGTGATATGACATTTTCTGACATAAAAAAGTCCTCCTTTTATTTTATAAAAATATTATATCACATACAAACTCGTTTGTCAACCATTTTGCTATAAAATAGTTGACGATTGTTTTGCGTTATTTCTTTTGTGACGCATACGGTTTATATTGCGTTCAAAATCTCCGCTGTCAATCCAGTCAGCTAAAAAATACTGTTCCAGCATAGGCACGGTACACGAATAAAAACCGATTTTTTCGGCATACATAGGGAGCATGTTTTTCGGCAGAAGCATATAGCCTGCTCTCATAGACGGGGCGATAGTTTTGGAAAAAGTGTTTATATATATAACATTTCCGTCCGGACACATTGAAAAAAGAGTTTCCGGAGCTGTACCCGTCAGAATAATTTCCGAATTATAATCGTCCTCAATTATAAACGAGTCCCGTTTTTCAGCCCATTTTATGTACTCCGCACGGCGTTCAGCAGAAGCCGTTATATTACTCGGAAAGCTGTTGAAAGGCGTTACGTGAAGCACGGAAGCCCTTGTGCGTGAAAGTTCGTCCGGACGTATGCCTTCGCTGTCCATTTCAAGCATATCACAGACTGCACCGTTTGCCGTATAGACGGATTTTATTTTTTCATATGACGGATTTTCAAGTGCTATGGTGCGTTGTCTGCCCAGCATCTGTATGCACATTCCGTAAAGATACTCCGCCCCAGAGCCTATTATCACCTGCTCCGGCGAAACACTTATATTACGACTGCGCATAAGATAACGGCTTATCGCTTCACGGAGTTCCGGACAACCGTTTTCCGGAGACTTCATTAAAATCCTTTCGCCGTAGTCTGAAAGCACTTTCCGCATACGTCCCGCAAACGCCGAAAATGGTATATCTGCCGGAATATCTGCACTTCCGGAAATTGTAACAGTTGTTTTTCCCGTGGCAGTCCCTGTCGGAAAACTTCTTTCCGGACTGTATATCACATAATAACCGCTTCTTTCACGGGTTTCGCAGTAGTCCTCATCACGAAGCAAAGAGTATGCGTGTTCAATAGTCGCAATGCTTACGGCGCAGTCTTCCGCAAGTGAACGCTTTGACGGGAGCTTTGAACCGCACGGAAACGCTCCGGAAATGATTTTATTTTTAAGTATTTCGTAAATCTGTATATATACAGGAGTTTCACAGCTGAAATTTACCGAGATATTCATAATCAGACTCCTTTCCCAGAATAAATAAATTATAGCACTCCGGAAATAATCTGTCAACCAAAACAAAATCCCCCTGCAAAATATATATTTTACAGGGGGATATATTAAGGAGGTTGAATGTTGTAGATTGCATTAATATTGGCACGGATTTCAGTTTCCGTTATGGAAATACTTTATACTTCCGTTTGTATATTCAAGAGCCAGCGTAACTTTTTCCAACTCAGCTACGTTGAATACAAATTGTTCAGATAATTCAGGAACAATCAGTTCTGCTTTGAGGATATTATAAGCTGGGTCTTCCATATGGAAAGTAATTTCATAACCATTTTTTTCATATGTGAACGGGACTTTTATACTGTCCATTGTTGTCACATCAGGCGGATATATTATATAGTTGCCGCCTACGCCGTCCGGTAAAAACTCAATTTCTAAATTTTCAGAATAGTTGTCTGCATTCCAGAACCAATTTGTTCCCTCCAGAAGAACCAAAGCTTTGAAATCCGGTCTCTGAATATTGAAATTATATAATTCTCCATTGTCAAACTTCACAGTGAAATTTCCGGAGTCATTCGGATTTACAATAGTTCCGGTTCTTCTGCTGCCGTCGGGAGAAACATAAGAAAACTGATTTCCTATAATTTCATAGGTTGTTTCTAATATTGTATTGATGACTGCATCTCCGTACTCATCAAAAACATATTTAGTGAGCGTACCATCCGGACGGAACGCAAAACCCATATATTCGCTGCTGCCCGATACTTCAACATAATAAAGCAAATCCAGAAAAGAGCTTTGTGCTTCACTGCTGACTGGCTCTATGACCGTTGTACTTGTTATAACTGGCTGTGCTGTTGTAACAGGCTGCGCCGTTGTCTGCTGTGCTGTTGTTGCAGGCGGATTTGTTGCCGGAGATGCTGTTGCCGGCGAAGGAGTTTCGGGCTGATTGTTCCCGTTATTATCAGGTTCGCCCTCATCAACTACGTGACCGACTTCGGGAGACGGAGGAGCAGTTGCAGCACCGACTATTTTTCCCTGATAGTCATTCTGATTTGCATAGTCAAAACCGTCCGCCCTGTAGCCCTTGTCTATATACGAACCTGAAACTATTTCAGTTACCTGAACCTGTTCCTCATATTGGTTACTTACAACGGGCGGCGTTGATAAATCAAAATCATCAACGTTCATATTTCCGTGAAGTACAACCACACTTGCTATTCCTAAAACGGCAATTGCCAATACTGCCGCTGAACCTGCGTACTTACGCCACAACGGACGGTCATAACGTTCAATACCGGAAACGGAAATTTCATCTTCTTCATTATCTTCATAAGGCTCAGTATTTTCGGTAACTTCAATATCCCCGTCCGGAAGTCCGCTTTTCTGAAGGCACTGTTTGAGTATACGTTTTTTTTCGTTTTCGTCAAGTACCGGATAGTTTTCGGCTATTTCCTCAACGTATTCATCGTCAAGACCGTTTAACTGTTCCATAAAATCTTTGTTTTCATTCATAATAATCACCATTTTCCAGTATTACACCGATTTTCTTTCTTGCACGTAAACTTCTTTTCTGTACTGCACCGGATGTCATACCCAATATACGGGCAATTTCGCTTATTTTTCTGTTGTAGAAGTACTGGTATATAATTATTGAACTGTCAGGTTCACCAAGAGACTTCACGATATTCCAGAGTTCCTGCCGGAATATACGTTTTTCTGCTTCTTCCTCCGTGTTGTTTTCGGACGGCGGCAGATTTATTTCTTCATCGTCTATACCGGAGTAATGGTTATTCTGTCCCGAAATTCTCCTGAAAGCGTCAATAGCCCTGAATTTTGCGACAGTGCTTATGTAGGTTTTGAGACTTCCTGTAACTGCCGAAAAGTTTCCGGCATTTTTGAGGAACTCAACCATAATATCACTCACGCAGTCTTCAACATCTTCCCTTGTACCGAAACGCCCCAGTTTGTTTATAACTATTGTATATATAAGACCTCCGTACTGTTCTATAAGGAACTCATAGGCATCACGGGGAGAACTTGCAAGTAACTGTTCCCATTCCGAATCGTTCATATTTTCACCCCTGTAAATTCTTGTCCTGCGGAAACATATCCCCTTTACACATAACATTCGATGTACGACCGAAAAAAAGGACACATTCCGTATTATTTCTTTTTTTAAACAGCTGACCATTATATATTTTACCATTTTTTTGGCTGTGTGCCAATAGGAAACAATAAGTTTACAAAAAGTTCATAATTTGCTGTCACAAAACGTCACGCAAAGATGTTATATTATACAGAACGTTCTGAAAAACACAAACGGAGGTGATTTTTTTAATGAAGCCGGAAGATACTGAAAAAATTCAGCGTATATACGAAATTTATGAACAGCCTATGTACAGGATAGCGTTTGCGGTACTGAAAAATCCGGAGCTTGCGGAAGATGCTGTTTCAGACGCATTCGTCCGGATAATTGACCGGCTGCAAAAAATCAAATCTCCAGAAAGCGACAAGACAAAAGCCTACATTGTCCGGATAATAAAAAGCACTTCCATAAACATATACAGAAAGAAAAAACGCTCCCTAATCCGTGAGCTTCCGATAGATGACAGCATAGTGCAGATACCTGACAGCACTCTGAACGTTGAAGAACATGTCATATCGGTTATGGACGGACAGGACAAAAGAAATTTACTTAATAAACTTGACCAGACCGACAGGAATATTATAATGCTCCGCTGTGGAAACGAACTCTCCTGGAAAGAAGTAGCAGAACGCACTTCAATGACGGAATCAACCGCACGGAAACGGTTTGAACGGGCAAGAAAAAAACTTATAAACATGAAAGGGGAATTGTATGATGAAAAAACATAGACTTCCGGACAACACTGAATGGAAAAAAATTGTTGATGACGCTTTTTCGTCTGACGAAATACACACATTCTCCGAAAACTACAACATGAAAAAGCAGGCATTGCGGAAAGGAACTATTATGAAAAGAAACAACATTCTTATGAATCTTACTGTTGCGGCGGCGGCATTTGCAGTTGTGGCGTTCCCGACAGGTATATATCTGACCACACGTACAGCAGAAACTAATCCGGCTACAGAACTTCCGGCAGAAGAGGAAACAAGCAAATTGGTATCACAGGTGGCAGAAAAAGAAAATGACACAATCTATAACATTGAATACGGCTGGTTACCGGAGGACTTTGAATATAACAATGAAGAATCTTATGCTTATTTTACAAATGCCGGTAATGAAAAAATCTTTATGATAACATCATTTATGAAAAATCTTTCCGGTTTTACAAATGCCAATAATGAAAAAATCTTTATGATAGCGTCATATATGAAAATTCTTTCCGGTGATGAAACCGTAAAAGACAGTTCATTTACTTTACGTGACGAGTATCAGCTTGACGACAGAACTATTGAGATAAGATATAATGATAGTTACGTTGAGAACTCCGCAGATACAGACACTAAAAATTACGGACGTGTTGCGACAATATATTTTAAAGATACTCCGTATGAACTTGAACTGTTGGTAACCGATGACATCACAAAGGACGATTTCAAGAAAATTCTTGAAAACGTAAAACTTGTTGAAAGCGATACGGAAACAGCTGATATATATACTGGTGAACAGATTGAAGCAACAGAAGTTACATTCGAGATAACAGACGGCGAGGACGACGGACAGGTCAACGAAGCAGTACACCAGTTTTCAGAAGATACTGACTATGACACAATCTATGATGTTGCATACTGCTGGCTGCCGGAGGGTCTTGAATATCAGGGACAGGATAGCCCTTATGGAGGAAAATTCCATAACTGGACTACTAATGACGGTATGACACCTGCATTTACAAAAGTTCAGAAAGGTGTAACATATTATGAAGACACCGGAAATCCGGAAATAAAAACCACAAGAAACGAATGGTTACTTGACGGCAAAACCGTTGCAATGTATTACCGTGACAGTTACAACCCCGACAATCCGGAACTTAATTTCGGACGTATAGCATTTATATATTTTGACAATACGCCGTATGTACTTCAATTATACGTAACCGACGGCATTTCGGAAGAAGATTTCAGAAAGATTATTGATAATGTAAAGCTTGTACCGTCCGAAGGTGAAACAGCCTCTATATACACTGCCGAAGCTGAAAAGATGTTACAGGAATACCGGTCAGGTCTTACAGAAAATACCGAATTTACATCAGGCTCTTATGAAAGATTAGGCACACCGGCAGACAGCGTTCCTGTAGTACAGGTCGGAGAACCTGTTCAGGAAATCTATCCGGACGCATGGGGAGAAGTTTCAGCTACAGTAACAGGAGTGCGTTTTGACAATGATTTCAACGGACTTACAACCGATGGTATAGGCTGGGAAGCTGATTACAGCGAATACCTCAACGAAGACGGCACACTTGCTGAAAACGTGCGTAAATGGCTTAAATATGAGAATAACTCTCAAACTGAATTTGAAACCGAAACAGTACCGGTAAGCGTTATGACAGTGAATATAACCTACACAAACAACGGTACAACACCTACTGGTTTAGGCGGCTATTGCGTATGTCCGACTTTGCAGGCACAATGTGACGGATATTTTTTCAGACAAAGCATCTTTGATATAATCAAAAAGGAAACAGAAATATCAACATACAATATTGACTGCATTGATACTTTAAGACCTCTTACTGCTGATGATATGCACTTCTCATTCAGCTGTCCGAATCAGGAAAGCAAAAACAACATTCACCTTGAAGCAGGAGAATCTACAGAAGTAACACTTGCATTTATCGTTGAAGACAAACATCGTGACAATCTCTATCTTTCAATGAACTCCAACGGCTTTGTAGACCTCTCCAATCTGGAATAATCACCATATAAAAAAACTCCCTGTAAAAAGGGAGTTTTTTCTATAACTTCACTTTTTCGTGAATGATGTTCTTTTCAGAAGCCTTTTTAACACATACGATACATACTACTGTACAGTACAGTGCCGCAACAATCCACGCCGCCTGGTCGGTGTAACATATAGCTGTAAAGCCGTATTCCGGCACAAACTTCCGGCTTACGAATATACGGGCGAACATCTCCAGTACACCGGACAATATAGCCCAGTCCGAATAACCTATTCCCTGTACGCTCATACGGCACGCAAACAGAATACCCAACGCCCAGTAGAAAAATCCGACACATTTCATATACTCACCGCAGGCGTCAAGTACGGCTGTTTCCGAACTGTCCAGAAACATCATTGATAACGTTCTGCCGCCGAAAATCAGCACAACGCCGATTATTATTCCATAAACTGCATTTATAGCTGTACCTCTGATAATACCTTTCTTTACTCTGTCGGGACTGCCTGCACCTAAGTTCTGACTGCTGAAAACCGATATTCCCGTAGCTATTGCCTCAAACGGACACATTGCAAGCTGTTTGAGTTTGGAAGTTACCGCAAAAGCCGATACATAAACGTCCTCAAGAGCGTTGTTTGCAGACTGCATAAACATACTTCCTATAGCCGTTATTGAAAACTGCAAACCCATTGGTACACCCATTATCATAAGCTCCTTTAAAGCATAGGCGTTGAATCTGCAAATATCTTTGGTGAGTTTCAAGAGAGAGTATTTTTTCTGGATAAACACAAAACACGCAATGCCGCTGCAAGCCTGTGCAATAATCGTTGCCAAAGCAGCTCCGGCACAACCCAACGGAATTATTACTATAAAAGTCAGGTCAAGAATTATATTAAGCACCGCCGAAACCGCAAGAAATATAAAAGGTGTTTTACTGTCGCCGATTGCACGGAGCATTCCGGCAAGCAGATTGTAAAATAATGTGAACGGTATTCCGGTAAATATAATAAACAGATATATGTATGCATCTTTATATATAGTACCGGAGACTTTCATAATGTCCATAATGTTTCCGCACATAAGACACGTCACAACCGTCAGCACTACCGCAAAAACTCCCGTAAGCACATACGAATGGAAAACAGTACTCCGCAACCTGTCGGGCTGTTCAGCACCGAAATATTTAGCCATAGGTATTCCGAAACCTGTACACGTACCGATACAGAATCCCAGTACTAGAAACTGCACGCTTCCCGAAGCACCGACCGCCGCCAGAGCGTCCGCACCGAGTACACGTCCTACTATTGCCGCATCCATCATATTATAAGCCTGTTGTAAAATATTTCCCAGAAGCATAGGCAGTGAAAACTGTAGAATAAGTTTTACCGGACTGCCTTCAGTCATACTTTTTGTCATAACGGCATCACTCCTTTGCGAATAGCATTCTATCACTTTTTTCCGGAAATGTCAATAATTTTCACAGAAATTTTTTCTACAAAAAAAGGACTTTAAAAAGTCCCTTTTTATACAAAATATGCTATAAAATTTCATAACAAGAAATATTTTATCTTCTGCTTCCGAAAAATCTTCGGTTTTCATACAAGACCAGTCTGACGTAATATTTTTTTCATACTCAATCTGCATAACGTCCGCTGACAAGGGAATAAAGACATTTACTGCATTTGTTTCCCGTGCGATTTCCGCTATATCAGTTATAGTGATTTTTCTGTCGGTCAGATAAAAAATATCGTCCATCAGAGTTCCAGACCGTTGAAATTGTCCTCAAGTACCTGTCTGGATTTCTGGAATTTAGCTTTTTCTTCCTCAGTAAGTGAAAGCTCCACTATTTCCTTAACGCCGTTTCGTCCGATAATGCACGGCACACCGATAAATACGTTCTTGCTGTCGTACTCTCCGCAAAGTTTAGCCGATACTGTCAGTACGCTGTTTTCGTCACCTAAAATAGCCTTTATTATACGTGTTATAGCCATTCCGATACCGTAATATGTGGCTCTCTTAGCCTCAATAATCTTGTATGCCGCTGTGCGTACCTGTTCTTCTATGGACTGCATATCTTCAATTTTGTAATCGTTCTTTTCATCTGCAAGGATTTCACTTACAGACTTTGTGGCAAGCATAACCTGCGAAAGCGGTACAAATTCACTGTCACCGTGTTCACCAATAACGTAGGCGTGAATGTTTTTCGGGTCAACGGTGAAGTAGTCGCCGAGCAGATAGCGAAGTCTTGCAGTATCAAGGGAAGTACCCGTACCGATAACCCTTGACGCACCAAAACGTGACAGTTCATATGTTACACGGGTCATAATGTCAACGGGGTTTGTGGCAACAAGGAAAATTCCGTCAAAACCAGATTTTATAACAGGGTTTATGATAGAACGGAAAACTTCCGTATTTCTCTGGAGAAGGTCAAGACGGGTTTCACCCTCTTTCTGGGCAACGCCTGCCGCAATGACAACTATATCAGCGTCCTTGCAGTCCTTGTAATCGCCTGCATAGATTCTCATGTTGGACTTTGCAAATGCAAGACCGTGATTCAAGTCCATAGCTTCGCCGTTGGCACGAGCCTTGTTTACATCGATAAGCACAAGTTCATTGCATATACCGCCCTGATTGACAAGAGCATATGCAAAGCTCATACCAACCATACCCGTACCGATAAGCACGACTTTTCTTTTATCCGTATTCATAATAAACCTCCGGTTCAAAAAAATTATATATTTATTATACACCAATTTTTTCCACAAGTCAATAGCAGTTTTACAGATTTCACAAAAAAACAGACCATAAAAATTTACAGTCTGTTTTGCGTTATTATAATTCAATTCCGTTCTGTTTCAGAAGTTCCCTTGCGGTTTCTACTGAGTCAACGCCGTCCGAATTTTTCACGGGTGCAAACTCCCTGCACCGTTCAACCTCATACGGCAGACAGCTTTCCTGCATATGCACCATATCAAGCACAAGCGTTTCAAACTTATAACCGTTAGGTTCTTCGGGAGTTACTAACTCACCGTTTTCGTCCATATAAGGGATTTTCTTTTCAACTACATGTACGGGCATTTTTTCCGAAATAATTTCTTCCAGCCTGTCCACACTGAAAAGATAGTTCAGAATAACGCCGTACTTATACGCAAGCTGTCCGTCTTCCGTGCAAAGTTCACGCATTTTCTCTGTCATTTCGTAGTACTCAACTATTGACGGCTTATTGTCTTCCATACAGAGAACTCCCACACGTTCATCAGGCGAAACCTTGCTTACAACCTTGCTTCCGGACTGACTTCCGGACTCTATAACCGCACCTATGAAACACGGGTCTGCAATCTGCTGGAGAACGTTGTCAACTGCAAACACGTTAATCCATTCAATACCTTTTTTCCTGATGTCTTTTAAAAGTCCTGCCCTTACGATTGACGAAAACCAGCCGCCGTTGCCGTTTGGGGAAATGGATATATCGGACTTGCTTTCCATATAGATTTTGCCGTTGAAGTCAACGCTTGCAGCCATATCCTGTATAAAGAACTTCACATATTTCCTGTCATAACCGAAGTAGTTTTTTTCTTCAAAAAAATTCACGGTATCTTCATTATTTTTTTCGCTTGTCATAACATACAGCGGTACAAACGCCCCTGTATCTTCAACGACCTTGAGGAGGTTATTTATAAGGCACTCAAATATATAGAGTTCTTTTGTAATGCCAATGTCAAACATTCCCTTGGGTTTGTCAAAACCCAAACGTGTACCCTGTCCGCCTGCCAGAAGTACCGCTGCAACCTTGCCGTTTCTTATAGCGTCCACACCTACAGAATGGTATTTGTCTTTGTTTTCTGCGATGTCCTCAATAGTGACTGCACCCAGCGGCTCAAACTTCCCCCTGTTTGAAGAATGTCTGTTCTCATTGCTGAGGTATTCCAGCACGGAAAAGTCTATAAGTTCAATCTGGGAAAGCAGTTTTTCTTTTTCATTTTCATCCAGTTCTCCGTAATGGGCAAGTATATGTTCTTGTCCGTATTGCTTCAGTATTTTTTTTGCTGTATCAAGTGTAATCACTGACACAACCCCCCTTTTGATATTTTTATATATTTGCTGAAAAATGCTCAATATATTTTGAATATTATATCACATTAATTCAGTCCGGTCAATAGCCGGAAATTTATTTTATGCAAAAGCTTAGACTGAATGTCTCATATCAGAATATTTTATGGAATATCAACAATCCCCGTTGTTGAATACTGTTTATGTTGCAAACTGACTGTTATAGAGTTCTGAATAGAAACCGCCTTTTTTCATAAGTCCGGCGTGATTGCCCTGTTCAATTATATTGCCGTTTTTCATAACAAGAATAATATCGGAGTTCCTGATAGTGGACAGTCTGTGAGCTATAATGAAACTCGTCCTGCCGTCCATAAGCTTCGTGAAAGCTTTCTGAATACGGTGTTCTGTGCGCAGGTCGATTGAACTTGTGGCTTCGTCAAGGATAAGCATTGGCGGACTCATAAGCATAATTCTTGCAATACATATAAGCTGCTTCTGACCTTGTGAAAGTCCGCTGTCCTCGCTTATAACCGTGTCGTAACCGTTGGACAGCCGCTTTATAAATCCGTGTGCATAAACTGCTTTAGCGGCTTCGATAACCTGCTCACGGGTTGCGGACGGCATACCATAAGCGATATTCTGGGCTACTGTTCCGGTAAAAATCCACGTTTCCTGAAGCACCATACCAAACTGACTTCTGAGACTGTTGCGGGTAATGCTGTCCACATCCCTGCCGGAAACGGTTATTTTACCACTGTCAATATCGTAAAACCTCAGCAGCAGATTGATTATAGTGGACTTTCCGCAGCCTGTAGGACCTACTATGGCGATTTTCTGACCTGACTTAACGTCCAGACTGAAATGTTTAATCAGTTCAGTTTCCGGACTGTACGAAAAACATACATTGTCAAAACTGAGACTCCCGTCACAATCAATAATTGTTTCCTTGTCGGAATCATCAGGGACTTCCGTTTCGTCAAGCACGCTGAAAACTCTCTGAGCAGAAGCAATTGCGTTTTGCAGTTCGGCGAAAACTCCCGAAATTTCGTTAAAAGGCTTGGTATATTGGTTTGAGAACGACAGAAAACTTGTAAGTTTGCCGACTGTCATAGTACCGACAAATCCTACAGCACCGATTTTGCCCAATGCTCCTAAAAGTCCGACAGCCGCATAAATCATACCGTTTACAAAACGTGTGACCGGATTGGTTATCGAACTTAGAAAAGTAGCTTTTATACCTATTTTTCCGTAGTCCCTGTTGATGATGTCAAAACGTTCCATAGCCCTCTGGTCGTAAACAAAAGCCTTGACAATTTTCTGATTGCCTGCCATTTCCTCAGCAAGTCCGACCATATCGCCACGAAGTTTTGACTGTTTCATATATGAGGCGTGTGAAGCCTTTGTTATTTTTGAAGCCGCTACAAATGACAATGGCGTCATAACCACTACAACAAGGGCTATTCTGAAATTTATGAACATCATAAATATAAGAGTTCCGACAATGGTCATTATACTGCTGAAAAACTGCGTGAATCCCTGCAACAGACCGTCCGAAACAATTTCAATGTCATTGATTACACGGCTTGTAAGTTCGCCTTTTGTGTGACCGTCAATGTATTTAAGCGGTACTCTTTCAAGCTTGTTGAAAATATCTGCTCTCATGTCCCTTATCGTAAGAAACGCAAGTTTATTGGTACATAAACTCATAATCCACTGAAAAATTCCGCTTGCCGCAACCATAACAGCAAGTTCAATAGCGATTTTTCTGAGTTCATTAAAATCCACACCATTTTTTTCTGTACAGCAGTCAACAGCGTCCCCGATAAATACCGGAACTAAAAGCGACAGACCCACTCCGGCAACAGCAAATATTATTGTACTTATCAGATAAGCTATATAGGGTCGGGCATACGAAACTACCCTTTTAAGAGTATCAGTCATCTTTAACTGCCCTCCTTTTCGTTCATCTGAGAATGGTATATTTCCCTGTAGACTTCGCAATTTTCAAGCAGTTCATCGTGTGTGCCTATGCCGACAGCTTCTCCGTCATCCATAACTATAATTTTATCCGCATCTCTAAGGGACGTTGTGCGCTGCGAAATCATTATTACAGTAGTGTCCGGAATGTCGTTTTTAAGGGCTTTACGTAATGAAAGGTCTGTAGCATAGTCCAACGCACTTGTCGAGTCGTCAAGAATAAGTATATCGGGACTTCCGGCAATCGCACGGGCTATTGATATTCTCTGTTTCTGACCGCCGGAGAGATTTTTTCCGCCCTGAGAAATCTTAGTATCCAGACCGTCCGGCATTCTGCTTACAAATTCCCACGCCTGAGCTGTTTTCAAAGCCGAAATTATTTCCTCGTCTGTTGCGGACGGATTGTGCCATTTCATATTGTCACGTACACTGCCGGTAAATAATACGGCTTTCTGCGGTACAATACCTATTGACCGTCTTAAAGCGTCAAAATCATAGTTATATACGTCCACACCGGAAACAAGCACTTGTCCCTCTGTAGCACGGTAAAAGCACGGTATCAGGTTTGCAAGCGTGGACTTGCCGCTTCCTGTACCACCTATAATTCCCAGCATTTCGCCCCTTCTGAGAGTAAACGAAATATTTTTTACAGAACAATCTCCGGCAGTTTCATAAGCAAAGGAAACGTTTTTAAATTCAAGAATATTTTCGCTGTCCATATGTCTGGAGGGCTTTTCATTACCGCCGGACTTTTCAGGTTCAATTTCAAAAATTTCTGTTATGCGATTGGCAGAGGCAAAAGCCTTTGTAAATGTGACAATAAGGTTTGCAAGAACTATCAGCGCAAGCAAAATCTGCGTCATATAGTTGACAAATTCGGTAAGTTCACCCTGAGTAAGATAACCTGTATCAATTCTCACTCCGCCGAACCATATAATTGCAACTATACCAAGATTCATAATCATAAACGAAAACGGATTCAGTATTGAAGATATTCTGCCGACTGCTATTGAACTTACGGCTATATCGTCAACGGATTTTTTAAAATCATCTATTTCTTCCTTTTGTCTTGAAAAAGCCCGTATAACTCTTGCACCCTCAAGGTTTTCACGGGTAAGCATTGACGCTCTGTCAAGATTTTTCTGAGTAGTTTTGTACATCGGGACAGTTTTATGCATTACCGAAACTATAACTATAGTCGTCAGTATTGTCACTATAAAGAATATTACGGACAACTTCAGGTCAATGCGCATAGCCATAACCATTGCGCCGATTACAAGAAACGGTGAACGTGTCGCAAGTCTTATGAACATATTCACACCGTTCTGTACCGTGTTTGAATCGTTTGTAAGACGGTTTACAAGTGATGCAGTACCGACTTTATCAATACTGCTGTACGATAATGAATTTATATGTTTATACAATGCCGTGCGAAGTTCAGTTCCGAATCCGTAGGCGCATTTTGCGGCAAGTATCTGACATGTAAGTGCAAAGGCAAGTCCGCAGAACCCAAGCAGTACTATAAGTCCGGACATACGGACTATATATCCGGTATCGCTGTTGGCTATACCTATGTCAATTATACGTCCCATAACGTGCGGAACTATAAGTTCAAAAACAGCTTCAAGAAGTTTGAAGAAAGGTCCGAAAACCAGTTCTTTTTTGTAGTTTTTAAGATATTTAAGCAACTTTTTCATAGTTCACCATTGTCTGTTAAAATTCTATGTCCATAAACTCTATAAGTCTGTCGCAGGCTGCACTGTAACTTATGTACCACTTGCCGTCAATCTGCAATACGGACGCAGGTTCAGCAACGAAAATTTCATCATTGGTATTATTTTTGTAAAAAGGTATTTCACATATATAGCCGTCAGTAATATTTATATTGAGATTTGCGTTTATTGCAGAAAGCTCCTCAGCCGTATAACGTTCGATAGTAGTTTCATCTATATTTATTGACCAGATATCTGTATCTGATTCATTGTAGTCGGACATAATTCCATGAATGTTCTGGACAGAACCGTTTATAGCCGAAACTATATTATCCTTTGCGAACATCTTTTCAACTGTCGAATCAGATTCACCGAAATTATCTCTTAGATAAGATTTCATATAGGTGTCAAAAGCCGTTATTTCGTCCGGACTGAAAAGCGCATAAATCGCATCGGCGTTGCCGTCAATATATGCCTGATGATATGCGTCAAGTACTGGTCTGTAATCCATATTCACCTCTGCCGAAACTTCGCTTGTAACTTCGGAAGTGATTTCTTCCGTAACAGCTTCAGTAACATCTTCAAAAGAAGTTGTAGTAGTTACTTCCTCAATGGTTGTAGTTGTCGTTTCGGCTATGGAAGGCGTACTGTCTCCTGCTTCCTGTTTTTCACAACCAGTAACCGCCGCCGCAGTCATCAAGGACAGCACAAAAGCCATATATTTTACGAAATTTTTCATAATTTTCATTTCTCCTTATTTTTTAGTCTGTAAAGTCTATTATACTATTATATTCGTTTTCCGTCAATCGTAATGTGACGGTAAATTAATGAAATACTGATTTTTTGTGTATAATTGACAGTTTTTCAGGGAAAAAAAACGCCGGACTTTTTTAAAAATCCGGCATTTTCTGAGTTTATATTTCAGTTATGTCAATAAGTTCAACGTCATTTATTGTACGTCCTGATTCAAGTACTTTTGCAAGGGACTTTGCTGTGTCAATAGCCGTAAGACTGCATATCGAACGTTCGATAGACTTACGTCTCATTTTAACGCTGTCACGTTCCGGAAGTCTTCCCTTTGCGGAAGTCGATATGACATAGTTGACTTTACCGCTTTCAAGAAGCGTGACTACATTCGGTTCGCCGCTTGAAATCTTGCGTACAAGGTCAGATGCAATCATATTTCTTGTCAGAACACTCTGCGTACCGGAAGTCGCATACAGTTTAAAGCCCATACGCTCAAACTTGTCGGCAATCGGTAAAATTTCCTGTTTGTCGGTATCACGTACCGAAATAAGCACTCCGCCCTCACGTTTCAGGTCAAATCCTGCCGCAATAAGTCCCTTGAGAAGTGCGTCCTCAAGATTTCTGCCTATTCCCAGACACTCACCTGTTGACTTCATTTCAGGACCAAGCATTGTATCAACGTCCGTCAGCTTCTCGAAACTGAATACAGGGACTTTTACTGCGACGTAATCCCCTGCCGGATACAGTCCGCTTTCGTAGCCCATATCCCTGAGTTTTGCACCGAACATTATTTTAGTTGCGATGTCAACCATAGGTATACCTGTGACCTTGCTGATATAGGGGACAGTTCTTGACGAACGGGGATTTACTTCAATGACATATACTTCGTGGTTATAGACAACGTACTGTATATTTACAAGTCCGATAACATTGAGTTCTTTGGCGAGCTTGCGTGTGTACTCGACAATTATACGCTTGATTCTATCGGACAGATGCTGTGCAGGATATATTGAAATTGAGTCTCCGGAATGTACTCCGGCACGTTCGATATGCTCCATAATTCCGGGGATAAGGAAGTCTTCACCGTCACATATAGCGTCAACTTCGACTTCCGTACCCATCATATACTTGTCAATAAGTACGGGGTTTTCAATCATATGACTTGTTATGATTCCCATATATTCGATAACGTCAGCCTTTGAGTGTGCAATAATCATATTCTGACCGCCCAGAACGTATGACGGTCTTAAAAGCACCGGATAACCCAGACTTTCAGCGGCGTTTACGGCTTCGTCAATAGTCATGACGGTGTGTCCCTGCGGACGGGGTATACCGCATTTTTCAAGAATTTCATCAAAACGTTCTCTGTCCTCTGCTGCGTCAATCATATCTGCGGAAGTTCCCAGAATCCTTACGCCCATATCGGACAGATAACGGGTTAATTTTATAGCGGTCTGTCCGCCGAACTGTACCACAACACCATATGGTTTTTCAGTTTCTATGATTGATTCAACGTCTTCTTTTGTAAGCGGGTCAAAATACAGTCTGTCTCCGGTATCGAAATCTGTTGAAACAGTTTCGGGGTTGTTGTTGCAGATAACTGCTTCATAGCCCAATTCTTTGAGAGTCCACACGCAATGCACTGAGCAGTAGTCAAACTCTATACCCTGACCGATTCTTATAGGACCTGAACCGAATACTATTACTTTTTGCTTTCCTAAGTTCTGACGTTCAATAAACTCTGCGGCTTCGTTTTCGTCATCGAATGTAGAATAAAAATAGGGCGTTTCAGCCTTGAACTCTCCGGCGCAGGTATCAACCATTTTATAAACCGCACTTTTATGGGTCGGACACTTCTGACCGGAAATACGTTCAATAGTACTGTCAAGATAGCCGTACTGCTTGGCGGTGTTGTACTTGTCTTCGGTAAGTTCGCCGTCAGCAAGCCATTTTTCCAGCTCAACCAGATTCAGGAGTTTATACAGAAACCAGTTGTCAATCATAGTTATATCGTGTATTTCTTCCGGAGTTATGCCACGTTTGAGTGCTTCAAACACCACAAAGGAGCGTTCGTCATCAACAACGTGCAGTTTTTCATGGATTTCGTCAGTTGATAACTTTTCGAGCTTTTTAAGATTCATAGTGTCAAGTCCAAGCTCTATGGAACGGACAGCCTTCATCATAACCTGCTCAAAACTTGTACCGATAGCCATAACTTCTCCGGTAGCCTTCATCTGAGTGCCGAGCGTTCTTTTAGCGTACACGAACTTGTCAAATGCCCATTTAGGAAACTTCACAACAACGTAATCAAGTGCAGGTTCAAAACAGGCATAAGTCTTTCCGGTAACCTGATTTATAATTTCGTCAAGAGTGTAGCCTATGGCAATTTTTGCGGCGGTCTTTGCTATCGGATAGCCGGTAGCCTTTGAAGCAAGTGCCGAAGAACGTGATACACGGGGATTTACTTCAATAACAGCATATTCAAAACTCGTCGGGTGCAGCGCAAACTGACAGTTACAGCCGCCCTCAACCTTGAGTTCTTTAATTATGTTTATGGCAGCAGTACGGAGCATCTGATATTCACGGTCAGTAAGGGTTACAGCAGGCGCAATAACTATACTGTCTCCGGTATGCACGCCTACAGGGTCGAAATTTTCCATAGAACATACTGTTATAACGTTTCCTTTGGCGTCACGGATAACTTCAAATTCTATTTCTTTCCAGCCGCTTATGCACTTTTCAATAAGTACCTGCGTAATCGGTGAAAGTCTCAGACCATTGGTTGAAATATCACGGAGTTCTTCTTCATTCTGCGCAATACCTCCGCCAGTACCGCCGAGAGTAAATGCCGGACGTACTATCACAGGATAGTCAATTACTTTCACAAATTCAACAGCGTCCTCAACTGTCTCGACTACTTTTGACGGAATACACGGCTCTCCGATTTTTTCCATAGTGTCCTTGAAAGCCTGTCGGTCTTCTGCCTTGTGAATGGTTTCGGGGTCTGCACCGAGAAGTTTTACGTTGTGAGATTCGAGAAAACCTTCCTCCGCAAGCTGCATTGAAAGTGTAAGTCCGGTCTGTCCGCCGAGGGTTGACAGCACACTGTCAGGATTTTCGGTTTCGATAATCCTCTTTACTACGTCAAGTGTAAGAGGTTCAATATAAACCTTGTCAGCCATAGCCTTGTCGGTCATAATGGTTGCAGGGTTTGAGTTCACAAGAATGACTTCAAGTCCCTCCTGCTTCAGCGCACGGCAAGCCTGTGTGCCTGCATAGTCAAATTCCGCAGCCTGTCCGATTACAATAGGTCCTGAACCTATTACAAGTACTTTTTTTATATCCTTTCTTAACGGCATAATTACTTTACCTCACTTTCCATAGACTTCACAAACTCGTCAAACAGATACGCAGTATCAAGAGGTCCTCCGTGAGCTTCGGGGTGAAACTGCACTGTAAAAGCGTTTACAGCGGTGTAACGTATACCCTCACAAGTCTTGTCATTGGCGTTGATGTGCGAAACGTGTCCGACTTCTGCCGGAATACTTTCTCCGATTACGGCATAACCGTGATTCTGGCTTGTAACGTAAGTCAGTCCGCTTTCGAGGTCTATAACAGGCTGGTTAGCACCTCTGTGACCGTATTTGAGTTTTTCAGTTCTGCCGCCGTTTGCGAGTGCCATAAGCTGATGTCCCAGACAGATACCAAAAATCGGAATGCCAAGTTTCTGGATTTCCTTTATATTTTCGATAATTTCAACGTTTTCGGCAGGATTTCCCGGACCATTCGAGAACATTATACCGTCCGGATTTATTTCCTTAACTTTTTCGGCAGTTGTGTCTGCCGGAACGACAATAACTTCACAGCCACGCTTTACAAGCTCCTGACGGATATTTCTTTTGTAGCCGAAATCAAACAATACTACTTTGTACTTCGGATTTTCTTCCGTATAAGTGAGAATTTCATTATTCGTGACGTTTCTGACAGCGTCGTTTATGCTGAAAGTACGGATTTTTTCAAGAAGTCCGTCCCTGTCTGCGTAAACGTCCTCTGTAGTTATAACGCCGTTCATAACGCCTGTTTCACGGATAATTCTGGTAAGTTTTCTGGTGTCGATATTACAGATACCGACAATATTGTGTTCTGAAAGGAAATCCCTGATATTACCTTCACTGCGGAAATTTGAGGGAACATCACAAGCCTCCCTTACAATATAACCGCTTACATATGAACGTGCGGACTCATTGTCTTCATGATTTATGCCATAGTTTCCGATAAGAGGGAAAGTCTGCGTTACAATCTGTCCGTAGTAACTGGGGTCTGTAAGTGTTTCCTGATAACCGGTAAGTCCTGTTGTGAAAACGACCTCACCGATAACAGTACCCTTTGCACCCAGACTTTTACCCTCGAATACCTGCCCATTGGCAAGCATAAGGTAAGCCTTTTCACTCTGATTGAATAATGACAATTTTTATCAATCCTTTCAATTAGTCTGAAGATTTATAAAACACAGTCACGCCTTTGTGGCTGTGAGTTAAACATAATTTTTACATAAAATTTTCTATATCCTCGTCGTCATACATACCCTCCGGAAATTCCGAATCCACACGGGCTATGCCGTTTTTCACGGTATATGTGACATTCACCGGAATATTGTCATAAAGAATACCTTTATAAACGCCCTTCCATACATAATCAACAGGCTCTGCACGTTCGATATACTCAATAAGTGCATTTTTTGCCATTTCATACTCCGGAGTGAGTTCTTCAAACGGCGTGGCTATTGATGGTCCACCTGCTCCGTGATATACACGAAAAAAGAACTTGTTTCCGTTTTCGTCTTCGACAGTTACGGGGTATGAATACATCCATTTCCAGTCTGTGCTTATGCTGTTGTTCACGCCGAAACGACTTCTCACTTTTCCGAAAAACAGTGCGAATATTCCCTCCGGTACAACGCCGTAAATCCAATCACCAAATCCGGTTAAATTTTCTTTTATTTCCTCGTCAGTGGAATTTCTGAACGTATATTTACTCATAATCTTCTTCGCATTCTGCCGGAGATTCCGACGTATAAACAACGCCGTTCTTTATGGCATATTTTACATTTACCGGAATATCATAATAACAGCCTTCCCACACATAGTCAGCAGGGAGAGTGTTTTCAATAAGTTCAAGAAGTTCCGTCTTTGCCTGTTTGTAATCCGGCGTTAATTCTCCGCTGTACGGCACACCAATTGCCGGTCTGCCGCCATATATTAAAAAATATAACTTGTTGCCGTTTTCGTCCTCTGCGGTAATTAAATAATGGTACATATTTTCCCAGTCATCGCTTATGCTGTCATTCACGCCGAAAAGCGTTCTGACCTTGCCGAAAAACAACGCAAACTGTTCATTCGACGGATTATCATAAATCCAGTCACCGTAACTTGTCGGAATACCGTTTTTTCTTTCCTCGTCAGTGGCATTTCTGAATGTATATTTACTCATAATCTTCCTCACTTTCTGCTGGATATTCATATTCTATAAAAGCCTTGCCGTCCTTTATGGCATATTTTACATTTACCGGAATATCCTCATAAATGCCCTCCCATTCGTAATCAGACGGCTCTGCACTCTCGATAAATGCAATAAGTTCACCGGCGGCTTGAGTGTATATTTTTTCCTGCTTTCTGCTTATGCCAAAGGGTTTACCACCAACAGCCGCACCGCTTGCACCGTGATAGACTTCAAGATAAATTTTATTCTGTCCGTCCTCAGCAACAACCCAATAACTATACATATCTTCATAGTCATCAGTTGTAGAATAAGGCTCACCGAAAAGTGTTATGAGCTTACCGAAAAAAAGTGCAAACTTTTCATCTGTACAGTCCAGACCATACACACTGCAAAGTTTGGAAAAACCGTTCTTTTCCAAACAGGACATTTCTTCTTCGGTCGCTTTTCTGAATGTATACATAAAATCACCTCATTTAAGATTGATATATTGTGTTATATCATCTCTCATGCGGATAGCCTCACGGCGTGCGGCTTTTGCAAAGTCTCTTTCGTCGCAGCCCTCTTTCTTGTAAGCGCACATTACAGCCCTTGACGAGTTCACGATAGCACCCAGACCGTTTTCGTCAAAACCGCCTTTAAGACCCTCTGCACCGCCGCCCTGTGCGCCGTATCCGGGAACTAAAAACATTGTGTGCGGAAGTCTCTTTCTGAGTTCTGCAAGCTGTTCGGGATAGGTTGCACCGACTACTGCTCCGACTGCCGAATATCCATATTTTCCGACAGTATCAGCACCCCATTTTTCACACATATCGCCCATAAGTGCATATATCGGCGTACCGTCTTCAAGCTTTCTGTCCTGAATCTCGCCGCTTGACTTGTTGGAAGTCTTTACAAGAACGTATATTCCCTTGTCTTTTTCACGGCATATTTTAAGTAATGGTTCTATTCCGTCCGTACCAAGATAACCGTTGACTGTAAGTGCGTCCGCCGCAAAAGGCTCTATTTCATTTTCGCAGACCTTTACAGTGCCAAGATGTGCATTTGTGTATGCTTCCATAGTAGCACCGATGTCATTTCTTTTGCCGTCCGTAATTACAAACATTCCGTTGAGTTTTGCGTAACGGATAGTCTTTTCAAGAGCCTTGATGCCGTAATGTCCGTACATCTCATAGTAAGCCGCCTGCGGTTTGATAGCCGGAACAATGTCATGAATCTCGTCTATAATCGCCTGATTGAACGCAAAAATAGCCTTTGCGGCAGCCTTGAGAGTACCGCCGTCGTCCTCGAGGTATCTCCTCTTGATATACTCCGGAACATATTCAAGTTTCGGGTCAAGTCCTACAACTGTAGGATTTTTCATTTCAATGATTTTTTCGATAAGTCTGTCAAATGACATATAATCTATCCTTTCATTATAAATTTTCGTATCTTACAACGCCTTTTGAAATCGTCATAAGATTTTTTCCGGTCAGGGTCATACCCTTGAAAACCGTGTTTCGTGACTTTGAGTGAAGCTTGTCGGGGTCAACAGTCCATTTTCTGTTGATGTTCGCAATAATCAGGTCAGCGGTTTTTCCCTCTGCAATCTCTGGAGTTTCCAGTCCCAGTATTTTACGGGGATTTACGCACATAAGCTCAACAACTTTCTGCAAAGTTATTTCGCCCGTGTGGTAAAGCGCAGTAAGCGTTGCGGCAAGTGAAGTCTCCAGACCTACAACGCCGTTGGGAGCTTTTTCAAAATCGGCTTTTTCTTCGGGAGCGTGCGGAGCGTGGTCAGTAATTATGCAGTCAATAGTACCGTCCTTTATGCCCTCGATAATAGCCTTTACGTCTTCGGAAGTCCTTAACGGCGGATTCATTCTGTAGTCAGCGTCACGCTTTTCAAGCAAGTCTTCGGTAAGCATAAAGTAATGCGGTGCAGTTTCGCAAGTGACTTTTACTCCCCGTGATTTCGCAAAACGTATAATATCCGTACTGCCTTCGGTGCTTACGTGACATATATGAATCCTCGCATTGACTGACGAAGCAAGTATAATTTCCCTTGCGGTTATGTAGTCTTCCGAAGCCCTGTCCATACCCTTGACGCCCAGTTTTCCGGAAACTTTTCCTTTATTCATAATACCGCCGTTTATAATGCTGAAGTCTTCGCAGTGTGAAGCCACAAGCAAGCCGTTTTCATTTGACTTTTCCAGAGCCTGCCGCATAAGTTCAGCGTTTTCAACGGGTCTGCCGTCATCGGATATGCATATACAGCCGGCTTTTTTAAGCGATTCATAGTCGCAGAGTCCGCCGCCGTTCATGCCGTTTGTTATACAGCCAACCGGATATACTTCAACGCCTGTATCCTTTGCCCTGTCAATGATATAACGGACGGTTTCCGGATTGTCGCAAGGGGGTTTTGTGTTGGGCATTGCGAGAACTCCCGTAACACCTCCTGCAAGTGCGGAATTACAGCCTGTAATAATATCTTCCTTGTAAGTGAGTCCGGGGTCACGGAAATGAACGTGCATATCAAACAATGACGGCATAAGCACAAGGTCAGTACCGTCCACGGTGCGGTCTGCCGTAACGTCAAGGTTTTCGCCAACGGCTGATATTTTCCCGTCTTTTATGAAAACATCTGTTACTGTATCAATTTTTGTGTCAACCGCACGGATATTTTTTATAAGTAAAGATTCAAAATTCATACCTCCTGTTTTCCTGAAAATTTAACTTTCAGTCCGACAACAGCCGCAATAGCCATTGCCTGTACTCCG
>CAMWRL010000007.1 GCA_947176685.1 uncultured Ruminococcus sp.
CAACCCTTGAACGTTCTATAAAAATTTCCTGTTTATTAAGGAAAAGCCTGTCAAACTCACATAAAAGCTCTGGAACGTCCGTATAAGGCATTATTTTTACTTCGCCCTTTATGCCGTGAACGTTCACAATTTTTCCTGCCTCTAAATATTCTTTTTTCATTTTATCAACCTTTCAAAATAATAGTCCGGATTCAGCGTTGAATCCTAATGTTTCCCTTCAGGTACAACATAATTATTTTTGTGTGGACTTTCCGCCCGTCAGGAAATGGGTGTTACTGACGATATAACTTGTTTTACTGTCTCTGAATCCTCTCCTATAACTGTAACTATATATTCATAGCCACCATAGTTAAACATTAAATTCATATATTCCTTTGTTTTTCCTACACTGTCAACATCACAGAGTATTCCGGAAATATTTTCCCTTTCATAAATACTTACACTTTCCACCACTGAGACAGACTCCTTTGCTTCAGCGAGTTCCTCAAAAATCTTTATATCTGTTCCCCTTAGTTTCAGACAGTCTTTTAAATTCATATTACGCAGGAATTTTATATCGTCTACTGAACTTTTCGGAATACCTCCGAATTTTTCGTAAAAATGCCAGTATTCCTGCTTTGAATACTCTGTTATTTCATCGTTATAGAAATTGTAATCTGAAAGTTCGCTCTGACTGACCATGACCATAAAGTCTTTACCGTCCTTGAAAGGTATCATATCAGACTTGATATTCCGTGTACCGTCAGGAGCGCTTATCAACAGACCTTTTATTTCAGCCTGCACAAAGTCTTTCGGTACAGATATATCGTCATCTGTATATACGCCCATAACGTCATTTATGTGCGGACAGTTCTTTTTCACTTTAATATACGTTGGGAACGCAGGAAACAAAACAACAACAATTAATACTACAATAATTATAATTCCTATTACTATGCCTGTGATTTTCAAATACTTTTTCATTTTATAAACCTCTTTAACCAGTAATCTAAATTCAGTGTAGCACCGGAGTGCTTGCCGTCCGGAACAACATAGCATTTTTTTATTAAACTTTCCGTGAATCTATGATAATTTATAATTTCGTCCTGTCCGCCAATTATAGCGACCACATTACGGCAGTCTGTTTTTTCAATCATATCCATAAATCTTACAAAAGTCATTTTTCTGCTTTTATCCATTTTGTAGCCAAGTTCGGACAGAACAGACAGGTTAAGACAAGGATTTACAAGCACTGTCGGTATATTACAGTAAAAATATCTTTTTCTATGTGATTCATATTCTTCAACTGTAAATTTACGAGATAAAAGAAGTGCAAAGAATCCGCCTAAACCCGTTCCGACTATATAGTCCGGTCTGCTTTCGTAAAATATGTCTCTTAAATCAGCAAAAATTCTGTGAGGTCTTTTTGAATCATAGTCAATCTGAGGAGAGATTACCTCATGACCGAGATTCTTTAAGGTTATACAGGCGGAATTTTCCGAACTGCCCTTATATCCGTGAATATTCAGCACTTTCATATTTTACAATCCTTTTTCCATGATACGCATTTTTATTTCCGAAAACTCAATCGGTGTATAATTTATCCTTTCCGCACTCACGCAGAAACTCTGTTCCGAAAAGTCCGAATATATGGGATTTGCGTGTACGTGTCCAAAAATATTCGCATAAGGCATATTTCTGTTTATGTAGAGTGGCTTGTGTGAAATAATCCAGAAATTTTCATAAATTATCGGGTAACGGCTTACTCCGGAAAATCCGCAGTTATAATAATACTGTTCGGTTTCGGTATCGTGGTTGCCCGCTACAAGAAACTTTTCGCCGTTAAGCTGCTGACATATTTCACGGGATTTTTCAAAGTCATATGCCGAAAAGTCTCCGGCTACAAAAACCTTGTCCTTGTCCGAAACAGTTTCATTCCATTTTCTTATAATTTCGCCGTCCATTTCCTCAACGCCGGAAAACGGGCGGTTTTCGTATCTTAATATATTGCTGTCACCGAAATGCGTGTCCGCTATAAAAAACACCCTCATAAACAAATCCTCGCTTTACAATATATAAACCATAGTTTTATTATAACATATAATCTGATTTTGTCAACGTTTTCGCAAAGTCCGGACAAAATATATTAAAAAACTTGAAATTTCCGGAATACTATGCTATAATGAATTAAAATCATGTCAAAAAGAATTGAACCATAAATTATGGGAATATTTTTATTGGAAGATTTATATTAAAAAAGGAGCAGAAAGGCTTATGAAAAATACTGTTGCTACAATGTTGAAGCAGAAGCAATCGGGCGAAAAAATAACGATGCTTACTGCATATGACTACACAACGGCAAAAATTCAGGACGAATGCGGTGTAAACTCTATTCTTGTCGGTGACTCTCTGGGAATGACAATGCTGGGTTATGATACAACCCTGCCCGTAACTATGGATGATATGATTCATCATACAAAGGCTGTTGCAAGAGGTGCAGTAAATGCTTTTGTCGTTGCGGACATGCCGTTTATGTCCTATCAGGCAAGTATCTATGACGCTGTTGTAAACGCCGGACGCTTAATCAAAGAGGGCGGTGCGGCTGCTGTAAAGCTCGAAGGCGGTGCGGAAGTCTGTGAACAGATACGTGCTATTGTTGACTCGTCAATACCGGTCGTTGCACATCTCGGACTTACTCCTCAGTCTGTCAACGCTTTCGGCGGTTTCAAAGTTCAGGGCAAGACCTACGACAAGGCAAGGAAAATTGTTGAAGATGCACTGAAAATTCAGGAGGCAGGAGCATGTGCCGTTGTACTGGAATGCGTTCCGGCTAAACTTGCGGAAATTATCAGTCATAAACTGGTTATTCCGACAATCGGAATAGGCGCAGGAAACGGCTGTGACGGACAGGTTTTAGTATATCAGGATATGCTCGGACTTACAACAGGTCATACACCTAAATTCGCAAAAATATTTGCAGATGCCGGAGAGGTCTTCAGAAAAGGTTTCACGGCTTATATCGAGGAAACTAAAAACGGTGTTTTTCCGGCAGAAGAACACACTTTCAGTATAGATGACGAAATTATAGAAAAACTGGAGGAGGAATTGAAGTGAAAGTTGTAAAGACTATTGCAGAAGTACGTGAACAGGTTAAACAATGGCGTGCAGAAGGTCTTACAGTTGGACTTGTGCCGACAATGGGCTATCTTCACGAAGGTCACGCCAGT
Source organism: uncultured Ruminococcus sp. (assembly GCA_947176685.1). Taxonomy (GTDB): domain Bacteria; phylum Bacillota; class Clostridia; order Oscillospirales; family Ruminococcaceae; genus Ruminococcus. The sequence continues at coordinate 3,207 of CAMWRL010000007.1, forward strand.
TTGATTGATGCCTCCTGCAAGGATAATGACCGTACTGTTGTTTCGGATTTCGTAAACCCCATGCAGTTTTCGCCCAGCGAGGATTTGGAAAGCTATCCAAGAGATTTAGCACATGATGCTGAACTTGCTGAAGCTCACGGCTGTGATATGATTTTCAATCCCGAACCAGACGAAATGTATCATAAAAACTTTTCCTCATTCGTTGATATGACGGTCTTGACAGAGGAACTTTGCGGAATAAGCCGTCCGATACATTTCAGGGGAGTTTGTACAGTTGTAAACAAGCTTTTCAATATTGTGCAGCCCGACAGGGCGTATTTTGGTAAGAAAGACGCTCAACAGCTTGCGGTAATACGTCATATGGCTGACGACCTCAATATGAATATAGAAATTGTCGGCTGTCCGATTATCAGGGAAAATGACGGTCTCGCAAAGAGTTCACGCAACACATATTTAAATCAGGACGAAAGAAAAGCCGCTGTAATTCTGTCGAAGTCCCTCGAAGCCGGAAAGTCTCTTATAAGAAACGGCATTACGGACTGCGGAAAGATTATTACAGAAATAAAATCCATTATAGACAGCGAACCGCTTGCAAGAATCGACTATGTGAAGATAGTTGATGCGGAAACGATTCAGCAGATTGAAACGCTTGACAAACTGGCACTTTGCGCAATGGCAGTCTATATCGGAAAAACAAGGCTTATTGACAACTTTTTTACAGAGGATATATAAATGAAGATTTCAGTATTGAAAAGCAAGATTCACCGTGCTGTAATTACTCAGGCGGAACTTGACTACATCGGCAGTATAACTATAGACGAAGATTTAATGGAAGCCGCCGGAATTTATGAATATGAACATGTCCATATCGTGAATGTCAACAGCGGAAGCCGTATTGAAACTTACGTTATAGCCGGAGAACGTGGCAGCGGTGTTATATGTCTTAACGGTGCGGCGGCAAGAAGCGGTCAGAAAGGCGATTGTATAATAATAATGTCATATGCCGATATGTCCCCCGAAGAATTAAAAGACAATCCGCCGAAAGTGGTGTTTGTGGACGATAAAAACAAAATAGTCCGTACAACACGTTACGAAAAACACGGCAGACTGAAAGATTTGCTATGAATTAAATGCTCTCCGGAAAAAACTCCGGAGAGATTATTTTTTTGGAAATGACCGGAATTTGTTGACAGTCAATATTATAATTGATATAATAAAAACGGGTGATTATGTCTTGAAAAATAAATTTTTTCTGCGTTTTCTGGTGTTCATGGTCATAAGCGTTTTCCTGCCGGGAAACGTGAATTTTCCGGTATATTCGGACGGTGAATACTATCCGTTTGAGGAAAATATTACAGATACTTCTTACGGAGAGTATTATGAAAGTCATAAGAATGAAAACCGTCCGGAAGAAATTATTGAAGTTTCCGGAAAAGATTTCACCGGAAAAAACGGTATGTTTTCGGTCGGGGAGTACGGAGGCAAAGAAAACGTCTTTATATGGGAAAGCAGTAACGGTGAAGTTTCATTCAGTGCGGACGTTCGGCAGACCGGACTTTACTGTATGAATATTACATATTATGCACTTGAAACCAGCAGTCCGGAAATTGTCTTTTCGGTTGCCATAGACGGGAAAGTTCCTTATGATACAGCGTCACGGATAACTCTCAATAAGGTCTGGATTAATGAAAATGACATTTCCACGGACAGAAACGGCAATCAGATAAGACCTTCGCAGGTACAGTGCGGTATGTGGCAAAGTGCGGATTTTATGGACAGTGACGGGCTTTTCAGTGAACCGTTGGTTTTCAGTCTTGAAAAAGGTCATCACGAAATAACGTTAAGTTCGGAACGTGCCGGATTTGCAGTTGAAAGTCTCCGGCTGTACAATCCGGAAAAACTTCCGTCTTACAGGGAATATATTTCCGGAGCAGACATAAGCTCACCGGATAATATTTTCAGAATTGAGGGCGAAAGTGCCGTTTATAAATCCGACCGGACGTTGTTTCCGACATGCGACAATGCAAATTATAACGTTTCGCCGTCCGACCCCACTAAAATAGTATATAATACTTTTGGTGCGGGCAACTGGAAAAAAGCTTTGCAGTCAGCAACGTGGGTCATAAAAAAGGAAGACATAAAACAGGACGGCTGGTACAAAATCGGCATAAAGTACCGTCAGAATAAGATGCGTGGATTCAGTTCAAACCGGCGTATATACGTTGACGGAGAAATCCCTTGTGAGGAACTGAATAATATAAAGTTTGATTATAATAAAAAATGGGATATTCTGTCGCCGGAGTGCAGCGGGGAAAGCATTTACATATGGCTGACGGCAGACCGTGACCACACGTTTACAATGGAGTGCGTTGCCGGAGAAATCGGCTCTTATATAAGGCGGCTGGAAGATACTGTTTCGGAACTCAACAGCTGTTACAGGAAAATTCTTATGATTACAGGGACTTCCCCCGACAGGTACACGGACTATTATGTACACGAAAAAATACCGGAACTTCCGGACAGTTTCCGGAAAATTTCCGCGGAGCTAAAGGACATTCAGAAAGGCATTGAAAGTATTTCGGACAGTAAAGGCTCAGAAGCTTCGGTTATTGAAAATATGACAGTAATTCTTGACAAATGTGTGGAAAAGCCTTTGAAGATACCGCAGTATCTGTCGCAGATAAAAGAGAATCTGACATCGCTTTCGGCGTGGTCAAGGGAGTACCGCAATCAGCCGCTTGAAATAGATTATATAGAGTTTGCGACAAAAGGCGTTGAGTTTGAGGACGTTAAGGAAAATTTCTTTAAAAAGATATGGTTTGCCATAAAGTCATTTTTCGGGTCATTCTTTGAGGACTACTCCGGATTGTCGGACGTTTCCGGTGAAGAATCCCTTGAAGTATGGGTTAATCTCGGTCGTGAGCAGGCGCAGATTGTCAGCGAACTTACTGACAGTTTTGTGAATGAAACCGGCATACCGGTTTCGGTCAGACTTGTGACGGGCGGTATAACAGAAGCTTCACTTGCCGGAAAAGCTCCGGATATAGCGTTGTTTCTGGGCGGAGAGTATCCGGTTAACCTTGCAATACGTGAACTTCTGGTTGACGTTTCGGAGTTTCCGGACTATCGGGAAGTTACCGGACGTTTTCAGGAAAACGCAATGACGCATTATGAATACAACGGGGGAGTGTACGGACTTCCGGTAACGCAGAATTTCCCTGTGATGTTTTACCGGACGGATATTCTTTCGGAAATGGGATATACTTCGCCGCCGGAAACGTGGGATAATCTGCTTGATATGCTTCCGGCACTACAGCGGAAATATATGTCTGTCGGACTGGTCTTGCCGTCAACGGACGTTATGCCGTCCACGGAAACAGGTCACACTTTTGCTATGCTTATGCTTCAGCGTGGACTTAATTATTACACTCCGGAAAAAGACAAATCCACATTTGATACTGCCGGAGCAGTCGAAGCCTTTGAACAGTGGACGGACTTCTATACGCAATACAGCTTTGAGCAGTCATATGATGCATTCAGCCGATTCCGTACAGGAGAGTACCCCGTTGTGATTGCGGACTATTCATTTGCAAATCAGCTTGCTGAAGCCTCACCGGAAATAAAAGGTTTATGGAATTTCTGTCCTGTTCCGGCAACTGAAAGTAATGGGAAACTTTCGCACGCCGCAAACTCCAATGTTTCGGGAGCTGTGATTTTCCGGAAAACAGAAAACGTCTATAATGCGTGGGAGTATGTAAAATGGTTTACAAGTACGGAAACTCAGGTGCGTTTCTGCAATCAGACAGAGGGCTTACTCGGGACTATGGGTCGTGTGAGTACCGCCAATACGGAGGCTTTGAAAAAACTGTCGTGGTCGGAAGACGAACTTTGCAGATTATTTGACCAGCGTGATGAACTTGTTGAAATACCTGTAATACCGTCATCATATTCGGTAACAAGAAATATAATGAACGCTTTCCGTGAAGTAATCAACGAAAAGGAAAATCCTCGTGATACGCTGTTGTGGTACAACCGTGACATAAATGATGAGATTTCCCGAAAAAACAAAAATATCAAAGAATAGGGGAGATGTTTTTTTGCGGAAAAATATGGACTGTTATCTTATGCTTATGCCGTTTATGGTACTTTTTGTAACTTTTACGGTGATTCCGGTTATAATGTCCGTGCCAGTAAGCTTTACGAACTTCAATATGGTACAGACGCCTGAATTTGTCGGACTGTCAAATTATACAGCGTTGTTTCTGTCCGACCGTATTTTTATGAAGTCCATAAGAATAACACTGATATTTGCGTTTTTTACCGGAGTTGTCAGTTTTATATTGTGTTTTGTGGCGGCGTGGCTGATAAACTCTATGCCAAAAAAAATTGCGGCATTTTTTACTCTAATATTTTACGTACCGTCAATGGCTAATGTTTACAGTGTATGGAAAGTTATTTTCAGCGGTGACATAAACGGTTATATAAATTCGCTGTTAATCAATACCGGAATAATAACTGCACCGATACAGTGGCTTACGGACGGTCGGTATGTGTTGGGAACGGCAATTATTGTACAGTTGTGGCTGTCATTGGGAGCAGGATTTCTTGCAATGCGTGCAGGGCTACAGGGAATAGACCGTGCGTTGTACGAAGTCGGGGCGATTGAGGGTATAAAAAACCGTTGGCAGGAACTTGTATATATAGTTATTCCGTCAATGAAACCTCATTTAATGTTTGCGGCGGTAATGCAGATAGTGAGTTCGTTTGCTGCCGGAACGGTTATACAAAATATAGTAGGCTTCCCGAGTACTGACTATCAGGCACATACGGTTATGACGCATGCTTATGATTATGGCTGGGTGCGTTATGAAATGGGCTATGCTTCGGCAATATGTATGATACTTTTTCTTGTGATGTACTCTGTCAACAGGCTTGTCAGTCACTTTCTGGGGAAAAATACGGACTGAAAGGAATTTTGAATGCGATGTCCGACAAAAAGAAGGTAAAGATTTCGTCCGGAATGGCAGGACGGAAAAAATCCGGTACAGTAATGATATTCGTGTTTCTGTCGGTATTGGGAATATTTATGTTTTTTCCGGTATATCTGACGATTGTAATGTCCGTGAAGCCTGTTGAAGAACTTTTTGTATTTCCGCCGAAGCTCTACACATTAAGACCGACTCTGAAGAATTTCAGTGATATGTCCGAAGTCATACGCCAGAACCGTGTGCCGTTTTCGAGGTATGTTTTCAACAGTGTTGCCGTGACAGTTTCGGTAACGTTTTTACAGAGTGTTATAATATCAATGGCGGCGTTTGTACTTGCAAAGTGCCGCTTTGTCGGAAGAAAACTCATAAACAACATAATAGTCATATCGCTCCTTTACCAGAGCAACGTTATTTATATAATGCAGTATATAGTTATAAACAAGCTCAATCTTACTGACAGTCTGTATGCGCTGATTCTGCCGTCAGCAGCATCACCAATGGGAACATTCCTTATGAAACAGTCAATCAGTCAGTTGCCGGACTCGATAATAGAATCGGCAAAAATGGACGGTGCAGGACTTTTCCGGATATGCTGGCAGATAGTTATGCCAAACCAGAAGCCGGCACTTATGACGCTGATAATATTTGCGTTCCAGTCATCGTGGAATATGCAGTCGGGAGCGTTTGTATTTCACGAGGAGTACAAGACATTGCCGACCGTTGTAAACCAGATTTCGTCAGCCGGAATGGTTCGTGCAGGCGTTTCAATGGCGGCGGCGGTGGTTATGCTTGTACCGCCTGTGATAGTTTTCACAATGGTGCAGGGGCAGATAATTGAAACTATGGCGCATTCCGGCATAAAGGACTGAAAGGACTGGGACAGTGAAAAAATTTCTTGTGTTGTTTTTGGTGCTGATAAGTATTGTAACGGAAATTCCGGCAAAAGCCCTGCCGTATGTGTCGTATAACTATGATAATTTCGGGGACGCTGTACCGTCACAAGCCGGTTATATTCCTGAAAAAACTGTTTCATACGATTTCAGCGAACCTAAAGACATGTATTTTGACAATAAGAACTTTTATATAGCCGATACCGGAAATAACAGAATTGCTGTTCTCAGTAAAGACCTTGACAGCGTGGTGAAAGTTTATGACAGATTCACTATGCCGGACGGCTCGGAAACAACCCTCAGTCAGCCGGAGGGGGTGTTTGTTTCGGAGGAGTATATATATATTGCCGATACCGGAAACAACCGGATACTTGTTTCAGACTTTGATTCGGCGGTTGCTGAGGAAATTGAAAAGCCTGTTTCAGAGGTTTATGACCAGAAAAAGACGTTTCAGCCAACAAAAATCCTTGCAGACAAGGCTGGAAATATATATGCCATTCTGGGAAATATGACAACAGGATGTGCAATGTTCAGCAGACAGGGAGAGTTTATGGGCTTCTATGGTGCAAACCGTTCGGAAGTAAATGCCGTGACTATCCGTAATCATTTCATTTCGGAAAAGAAAAAATCCAGACGTAAACGTAATATCCCGACCGGAATAAGCAATTTTGATATAGACGGGGACTTTGTTTATACGTGTACAGCGGATTCCGAAAAAACCGCCGATATTATTAAAAAGCTCAACGCCGCCGGAAAGAATATTTTCGCTGACAGGGAAATGCATTTCGGAGACTATCAGCCGAAACATAATACAAGTTACAGCAGGACTGAAATATGTGATATAGATATTTCGGAAAACGGAAATATAAACTGTCTTGATGCGGAAACCGGACATATTTTCCAGTATGACAAGGATTGCAGACTGCTTTTTATAATGGGAAATATCTCCGGACAGTCGGGCGGTTTTGAAAGTCCGTCAGCGATTGAGACAGTTGGAAATAATATATACGTTCTGGACTCCGGAAAGAATAACATAACAGTCTTTACGGAAACGGATTTCGGAAAGACCGTACACGAAGCGGTCGGACTGTATAATGCAGGCTATTATACGGAAGCCCTTGACTTGTGGTACGAAGTCCTGAAATATGACGGCAACTATAGTTATGCATATAACGGCGTGGGATATGCGCTTTTGAGGAACAGTGACTATAAGTCTTCAATGAAGTATGCACGACTTGCGGACAATCCGGAGCTTTACAACAAGGCTTTTGAGGAGTACCGGATGGAGTTTCTGAAAACCAACGCCGGAGAGATATTTTTTGTTATAATTATAATTATCATTATTTTATTGATAAAAAAGAAGCGGCATAAATTTCCGGACAGCCGTCGGCTTAAATATACCATTATGCACCCTTTTGAGGGCTTTGAGGATATGCGCTGGAAAAAATCCGGTTCACTGAAAACAGCTTTTATAATAATAGTGTTGTTTTTTTTCGGAGTAATCGCCCGTGAACGTCTGTATGGATTACAGTTTGCGGCGCAGTATGACAGGACTTTCAATATAATTCCCTATGTTATTGAAAGTATAGTACTTTTTGCGGCGTGGACGGTCGGAAACTGGTCGGTATGTACACTTCTGGACGGCGAGGGGACTATTAAAAATATCTGTATTTACAGTGCATATGCGCTTGTGCCGTATGTCGTACATATATATATCAATGTTATTTTGTCGCACCTGCTTGTAAGGGACGAATATGTTTTTATGCAGGTTATTGAAGCTGTCGGGACGGTATGGAGTATTATTCTTATATTTTCGGCAGTAAAAGCAGTACACCAGTATTCCGTGAAAAAGACCTTTACAGCGATATTGCTTACAATTGCCGCAATGCTGATAATGCTTTTACTGCTTATATTGTTTATGGTACTGATACAGCAGATATGGATTTTTGTTTCGGCTGTCTGCACGGAAATCATTTACAGACTAAGGGTTTGAATATGTACAGGATAAAGATTTTTTTAGTAATGATACTTGCAGTTTTTTCGGTGACGTTTTCCGGAAAGGTCAGTCAGTCCGGCACGGTTATGCAGGACTATCAGGCAGGAGAGTTTTCTCATTGTGCGGATTTGCGGACTGCCACCGAAAACGATAATTACAAACTGCTTGTATATGACGATACGGCAATATTCGGGTTGCAGGACAAGAAAAATAATTATATATGGTGGTCATCGCCCGTTGAGGATTTGGATGAAACGGATATTTCACCTGTTGCGGTCGAGAATCTCAAATCTTCGGCTGTTTTAAGATACGGTGAAGTTGAAGGACGTACTGATAATAATTTTCTGCGGTCAGGAAGTCCGGCGTGTACGGCAGGTGTTGCGGACATTGAAAACGGCATACGGATTGACTATGATTATGAAAAGTTTCATTTTTATGTTGACTATACGCTTGAAAAAGACCATCTTAAAGCAAGTCTGAAAACGTCCGGAATTGTCGAAAAGTCCGGTACAGATATTGCTGAGGAAATAATCATTGCCGGAAGTTTCGGAGCTGCTGACAGTACAGATAAAGGTTATTTTGTGATTCCTGACGGCAGCGGTGCAGTGATAAATTTCAATAACAAGTCCGGAAGTACTTACAAACGGAGAATTTATGGTGACGACCTTACGGCAGTACCGGAAAAAAAGATTTCAGTGACAGAACAGGTATATTTGCCAGTATATGGAATAGTCCGTGAAAATAATGCTATGCTTGCAGTTGCTTCAAAGGGCGATGCCAACGCTTTTATTACAGCGGAAGTCTCCCGTTATAATACATGTAACTTTACGTTTGTGCTGAGGAATACCGATACTTATTATATGTCGGACGAAAGACTTACAGTTTTTGAAAGCGGCGGTATTGACTGCGGCGACATTGAAATATTATATTATCCTGTTTCCGGAAAAAATCTGTCATATGTTGACATTGCAGAATGTTACCGGAATTACCTTATAAATGAATGCGGCATAGAGCCGGTAACAAAAGAGAATTATTCTCCGCTGTACCTTAACTTCTGCGGCGGTACGGAAAAGAAAAAATCAGTTATGGGAATACCTTTTATGCGTAAGCAGAAGCTTACAGGTTACAGCGACGCAGAAAGAATCCTGAAAGAAATTGACGCTGAAAATGTGGTTGTTTCGTACAGCGACTGGACGGACAACGCTATAAAAAACAAAATCAATACTACTGCTAAGCCGTCCGGTACACTGGGCGGAAAGAAAGATTTCCGGAAACTGAAAGACTTCATAGATGACAGAAATTATGAATTTTATCCGTCAGCCGGAAATATTGAATTATATTCCGGTCTGGGGACGGTGAGGGTTTCCGGAGTGTATGCAAAAGTTCCGGATTATGATTTGGCTTACGGAATGCCGGACAATTACAGAAAAAGCCGTTATCTTCTGTCGCCTGAAAAATTCGGGAAAATAATGTCAGAAATAAATAAAAGTTATTCCGGAGCAGGTTTAAGCGGAATGTCTGCCGGAAAAATAACGTCAGTACTTTACGGCAGCTACGGAAAAAATAAAATCACACGTTTTCGGGCAATGGAGAATATAACCGAAAGTCTGTCCGGAATGGACATCAATATACTTGCAGATGGTGCAAATGCCTATACTTTTCCATATGTTAAACACATTGTAAATGTACCGTTAAATTCAAGCGGATATGATATTTTTGATTATGATGTGCCGTTTTATCAGATAGTAATGCACGGAATAATTCCCTATACCTCTGCCGCTGTAAATGCAAGTCCGGATATTACGGACACGCTTTTAATGTCGGCAGTCACCGGAAGCAATTTATATTATGACCTGATTTCCAGTGAAACCGATATTCTGAAAGATACTGAGTACAGTTATTTATATTATGCAAATGCTGATTACTGGACGGAAACAATTTCTGAACAGTATAATAAAATTTCTCCGGTGCTGAAAGCCGTAAGCAATTCAACAATAATCAGTTACAGTGTTGAAAACTCCGGACATCTTGTTACAGCGGAGTATTCGGACGGTACTGTAATAACAGCGGATTTTTCAGAAAAAACCATAACATTCAATGATGATATTATTAATCTGAGGTGATTTCCATTGAAAGAAAAAATAAAGATTCCGCATTCCGGAAGAAAATCGCTTTATGGTTATGGATTTATATCATTGTGGCTTGTCGGAACGGTTATATTTTTCCTGATACCGCTTGTAAAGTCTCTGATATATTCGTTCAGCGAAGTCAGCATAGACTCCGGAAAGACCGTTACCGAATGGGTCGGCTTTGAAAAATATATAAAAGTCCTCACGGAAGACGAAAAGTACACGGAATATTTAACAGATATGCTTGTGGAAACACTCTGGAAAACTCCGCTTATAATTATATTTTCAATGTTTATAGCGGTAGTTCTTAATCAGAATTTCAGAGGACGGACGTTAGCAAGAGCTGTATTTTTTCTTCCGGTAATAATAGTAACAGGTTCTGTATATAAGGTCATCAGCAACGATATAAACACTTCAGTTGTCGGTGATGCGGAAAAATTTTCTACGGTATTCTCGACTAACCTGATAGGCGAATTTCTGGAGTTCATAGGCGTGTACGGAATAAGCGACAAGGTAAATACTCTTATTTCGGCGGTTGCGGATAATATTTTCGGGATAGTCTGGAACAGCGGCATACAGATTACATTATTTCTGGCGGCATTGCAGGGAATACCGGTTTCCGTCCGTGAAGCCGCAACGCTTGACGGTGCTACGGCGTGGGAGTACTTCTGGAAAATAACCGTCCCGTATATAAAGCCGTTCATATTGGCGAACGTTATATTTACAGTTATTGACACTTTCACAAATCCGCTCAACACGGTTATGGAACGCATAGGTACTATGCGCAATCAATGGGCATTCGGGGAGGCTTCGGCAATGGCGTGGATATATTTTATAATAATTATGGTTATAATTGGTATAATATCTTCGTTCAGCAGGAGGGATTTTAATGAATAAGTTACCCAAAAAAATATGGGTATTTTTCCGGACAGTAATACTTACAGGCATAAGTTTTATAATAATGTATCCGGTCATATATATGGTAAGCTGTGCATTTCGGGAAAGTACAGACATGAATGACCCGTCCGTGATGTGGCTGCCGAAACACTTCACGCTGGACGTTATGAAAGATACCATTAAGGCTATGGATTTCGGGAACACCTTGAAAAATACGTTATTTCTGAATGTGGGATGTGCGGTTGTACAAGTGATTTCGTGTGCGGTGACGGGTTATGGTTTTGCAAGATTTGATTTCAGGGGGAAAAGATTTCTGTCTGCGATAGTGATAATGATGATACTTGTACCGCCGCAGGTAATATCACTTCCGCTGTATACACAGTTTATGAACTTCGGAATAGGAAGTTTCCGGATAAACCTGATTGACAATATGCTGACTATGTATCTTCCGGCAATTACGGCTAACGGTCTTAAAGCAGGACTTATGATTCTGATATTCCGACAGTTTTTTTCCGGTCTGCCCCGTGAGCTTGAGGACGCCGCATATATTGACGGCTGTTCGCCGCTGAGGACGTTTACTGCGGTAATTCTCCCTAACGCTTTGCCGGCAGTGCTGACGGTTTTTTTGTTTTCGGTTGTGATATATTGGAACGACTGTTATACAAGTACGGTATTTTTCCGGAACACCAAGACCCTTACGCTTGTGCTTGAAAACCTTGACAGCCAACTCAAAAAAAATTTATTTGGTTCGGCAGACGTGCAGATAAGTCCCCGTGAGCAGATTGTCTGGAAAGAAGCCGGATGTCTGCTGTCAATAACTCCTCTGCTTGTGATGTACGTCTGTTTGCAGAAACACTTCACCGAAGGCATAGAACGTTCGGGGCTTGTAATGTGATTTAGGGACTTATAACAAGTTTTATACACTGTTTTTGTGCAGATTAGATAATAAAATTCTTGAATTTATTGTAAAAGTTTCCGAAATATCAATTTACTTTTGTTCTCAATAATGGTATAATATATAATAATACCAGAATATCCGCATTACACCGAAAGGAGTGTACATGAAAAAAATAGCAGCTTTAATTTTAGCATTGAGTCTGGTGTGCTGTTCGTGCGGACAGGACAATCCGGCAGATGACATTACAGAAAATACTACCGAAGCAGTCACCGAAACAGTGACAGATGAAGTTTTTGATTTTGTCGGAAAGTGGCAGGGCGTTAAAATCATAGAGGACGGCGAAGAATTGTATATATATGATGATATTCCGATATATGCGTGTTATCAGATTGAACTTTGTGAAGACGGTTCTGTAAAATTGGGCGAAACTACCGCTGAAATTGCTGACCACGAAAATTCGTGGAGATGGAATCGCACATCAAAAAGTACAGAAATTGAGTTTTTTGACAGCGAAGATGATTACGATATATCTACATTGACCCTTGACGGCGGCTATCTTGTATATTATGAAGATTCGGACGATATACTTTATATGGAAAAAGTTGACGAATTTACGCCGTACCAGCCCATAGAAGAAACTACCGAAAAAGTTACTCACGAATATATCAGCGCAGACCCGACAGCGTTCACAGGAAAGTGGGAAGCCCGAAAACTCACGGTTAGAAAAGACAAATTGTATCTTATGAGCGAGACGCTTATGGAAGTATGTCAGCTTGAAATATATGACGACTACACCGCAGTTATTTCAGGTGTTGAAATAAGCGGTTCTGAAACACCCGTAACTTATACATGGGGAATTGTCAGCGAAACTGAAATAGAACTTGTTGACGATAACGGAAATATTGTCTTCTTTACTATGGACGGCGATTACCTTGTCTGCACTGTGAACAAGATTACTGTTTCATTGGGCAGGGTGGACGAGTTCACGCCAAAAGAGTCCGAAGACATTGAAGATTCAGTTATAACGTCGTTTGTTGGAAAGTGGCAGGGCGAGTATGCGGTTGACGAAAACGGTGAAAAAATTACTGACGATGCTATACCAATATTGTATCAGTTTGAATTTAATGAAGACGGTACTTTGTCATTCGGCGAATTTCTTGCGGAAGTATATGATAAAGGTGATTATACATGGGAAGTTGCCGATTCACATACAATAACGTTGCATTATTTTGGCAGTGAAGAAGATATAAATCTGTCTTTCAACGGTGAATATCTTGTATATTCAGACTATAAAGACATTTATCTTGCAAGGGTTGACGAATTTACGCCGAAAAAGTCCGAAGAAATTGAAGATTCATCTATAACGCCGTTTGTCGGAAAGTGGCAGAGCAGTAAGCTTATTATAAACGAAGATAAACATTATCTTTCAGAAATGCCTGTTTCAGAAATATGTCACATTGAAATAAATGACGACTATACGGCAGTTATTTCGGGAAAGGAAATAACCGGCTCTGAAAATCCCGTGAAATATAAATGTAATGATGTCAGCGAAAACAAAATCAGTCTTGTTGACGAAGACGGAAATACTGTTTTACTTGACTATGCGGAGGAATGTTTTCTGTATATGGGTGATGATATTACGGTTATTCTTAAAAGCGTTGACGAATTTACAGTAATTGACCCCGATTTCCACAGGTGCAGAAAAATCAATTAAACAGTTTACGGTATATACCGATACTATAAATAATCAAAGGAGAAAACAAATTATGAAAAAATTACTTGCACTTTTAATGGCTTGCGCAACTATTACATGCGCATTTGCATCATGCGGAAAAACTGATAAGAACGGCAGCGTTTCAGATGAATCGTCTGTTTCCGAAGCTTCAACAGAAGCAGATGCAGAGGCAGAAACCACTGCCGAAGAAGAAACAACAGAAGAAGAAACAACCGAAGCTGAAACAGAATCCGATAAAACAGAAGCTTCCGAAGATGAGGAAGACGAGACTTCAGCTCCGGAAAAGACAACTCATGAATATATTGAAGATGCTGACAAAACGCCTTTTCTTGGCAAGTGGGAGTGCGAAAAACTTGTTGTTGACGGTCAGGAAATGACAGACCTTATGGGTTTGCCGCTTTATGCAGTTTTCCAGCTTGAAGTCAAGGAAGACGGTACTGCTGTTATGGCAGAAACTATGGCAGAACTCAGCGACTCCGAAGAAGCTGTAACTTATACATGGGGCATTGTAAGCGATAATGAAATGGAAATCGTTGACCCTGACGACAATGTTATGCTTTTTGTACTCAAAGACGATTACCTTGTAGGTACAGAAGAAGGCTATGATGAACAGCTTTATCTTGCTAAGGTTGATGAGTTCACACCTTTTGACCTTGAAGCTTTCATGAATGACTTCACTCTGGAAGGTATGGAAGAATCCACAGACTCAACGGACAGCGAATCCGAAACAGAAGCCGAAACTACTACGGCTGAATAATCGAAAAGATTTATGAAGAAATTACTTGTAATTTTAGCGGCTTGTGCAGCTATGACTTTTGCGTTTTCGTCATGCGGTGACGAAAAAAAAGAAAGTTCAGTGAATGATGTTTCAGTTTCCGAAGAAACTGCTGACGAATCCGCTGCGGAAGATGTAACAGAATCCGTGTCCGCTGACGAAGCAGGCACGGCAGAGCCGGAAACGCATTCATATCTTGAAAACGCTGACAAAACGCCGTTTATCGGTAAATGGGAATGCAGTAAGCTTGTTGCCGACGGTGAGGAACTGACTGAATTGGGTGGACTTCCGATATATGCTGTATTCCAGTATGGCGTGAATGAAAACGGTACGGTGGAACTTCCGGAATCGCTTATGGAGATTTCAGACCCCGAAGACCCCGTGACTTATACGTGGGGAGTTATAAGCGATAACGAAATCGAAATATTAAGTTCAAGCGGTGTTTCAATAATTTACGCACTGGAAAACGGACAGCTTGTCAATATTGACAATGGAGAGGAAATTTACCTTAATAAGGTTGACGAGTTCAAGTACTTTGACTTCAAGGGATATTATGACAAGCTTATGGCTGAAAATGATGAACAATATTTTCTTACTCCTGTTGTGACGGACGCAAACGGTGAAGTAGTCGGAACAGGTGAACCTATTCTGGTTGAATAACAAAAAAGACGGACTTTTGAATCAAGTCCGTCTTTTTTTTTAGTATTCAAGAATGTCCGGAAACATTTCAGAAAATTTATTATCCTGTTTCTGGGTGTTTTCGGCGGTTTCAACTGTATTGAGATATGAGGCAGGGTCATAACATATGCCCATATTGCGGACTTCAAAATGGCAGTGAGGACCTGTTGAATCACCTGTAGAACCTACTTCACCTATAAGCTGTCCGCAGGCAACAACCTGATTCTCGTTGACAAGAACCGCACTCATATGTGCATAAACAGTCTGATGTCCGTCAAGGTGGTCAATCATTACAACATAACCATATCCGCCCGGATTCCATCCGGCAGAAACTACTACACCAGTACCGGCAGCATAGATTTCCGTACCCATATCGGCGGCAATATCAAGTCCGCAATGATTACGGTCGCTTATAAAAGTATCGCTTATCCAGCCGCCGTTGACAGGCCAGCTGAACTCTCCTGTACCGGTAAGAAGTACATTCGGGTCGTCGGGTTTTGCCGCAAAAGTTCCTATGCCTATCTGCTCGACAACGGGTTGTTTTGTAATTTTACTGCTGAGTACTTTTCTTGAATGTTCAATGCCGTTCACGTAGGTGACTTCAACTTTGCTGACTTTTTCGCCCATTTCGCCCTTTACAAGACGGGCTTTTTTGCCTATGCTCAGACTGCTTGTTTCTGTTTCGATAGTTTCATAATCAAGAAAATCAGTCACATTGATTTCACGTATGTACTGTATCGGCAGAAAGCTTTCCTTTTCCACAACGTTTATCATCTGACCAGCCCGACAAGTACCGTTCAAATCGGGGTTCAGCAAGTCAAATGACTCCAGAGCCATGTTGTATTTCTGGCATATGACTGCCGGAGAGTCTCCGTTCTGCGCAATATATATGCTTTTGTGGGCTTTGGAAGAAGTCATCATATCAATAGTGTCTTTTTCGGTCATAACGCTTTCGGCAAGATAAATGCCCTTATGATATTCAATTTTATTCTGGTAGGAGACTTCTTTTACATTACCGCTGACGTTATATGAAAGCAGTTTTTTATCCAGAGCGTCCTTAACAGATGACGGGTCTTTTACTGCGCCTATAAATTCGTCATCTATGTATATTCCGTAAGCCTCCGTAAGCTCCTTGTCCGAAGCTGAAAGGATATTATTTGCAAGTTGTGTATAAGTCACAATTCTGTCGCTGTCCGAAATAATCCGCAGTGAAAGATTTGCCGGAATATTAAAATTCTCGTCTGCATCTGAATTTATAATACGTTTGCGGACTTCCTTTACAGCTAAGTCAAATTCGTTTTCTGAGTGGATTATTCCTATTTCCTTGCCATTATATTCAACGCTTATTCCGTATTCAAGTCCCGAACCATATTTCACTATGCAGACCAGAAAAACTACAGAAATTACAGGCATTATGTAGTTGAAAGCCGTATAGAAAACGCCGTCCTCACCGAAAAGAAACGAAAATGCAAATTTTATTACCGCCTTTTTCTTTTCGGACGAATTTTCGGATTTGGCTTTTTTGATTTCCTGCTGTAGCTGATGGGAAGTCTGTACACGCTGCCGGAAAGATTCCGTGAAGTCTCTTAAAAGAAATCTGATACCTATAAAAAGTGCGTACAAAAAACTCCATAAAGCCAGCCATATGAACTTCAAAGTCCTGATAACACCTGAAAAGAATGTTCTGAATATTCCGGCGGTAATGAAGCCTATTTCGTACAGAAAATTATTATTCATATTATTTCTTTTCCGTAGTGCCACGAATAGTCAAGCATTTCAACAGTATAATCATTAAGTTTTTCCAGTAAAGGCAGAACGTCTTTTTTAGCTGATTCGAGGTCGTGTTCAAGGTAGTTTCCGCATTCGACAGCAGAACAGCCCATTATTTCACCTTCAAAGTCTGCAATGTACCTGTATGCGTCACGGACGAGCTTTATAGCATTTTCGTGGGACAGTCCCCTTGTAAGAAGATAGAATCCAGTCCGACAGCCCATAGGACCAACGTAGACTATATTTTTGCCGAACTTTGAATTTCTTGCATAGGTTGCAAAAATGTGTTCGATAGTGTGCAGTGAGGGATTTGAAATATAAGTACCGCCGTTTGGACGTACCATTCTTACGTCATAAGTGACAATATCATCATCAATTCTTGATATGTACATGCCAACACCGAATTTTGTGTGATCTACCTGAAAACTTGCTATTTTTTCCATTATAATTCTCCGTTCATTAAGTTTTTTATATCATCGGGAAGTCCCGATTTTACTGTAATAATCTTGTCGGTGAGAGGTTCAGCGAATGTCATAACACCGCAGTGAAGAGCCTGTCTGGAAATATCCTCACGAGTACCTCCGTAGAGGTCATCACCGGCAAGAGGGTGTCCGATATGCGAAAAATGCACTCTTATCTGGTGAGTACGTCCGGTTTCAAGGCGTATTTCAAGCAGGGAGTATTTTTCGTTGTGGGCGATTCTGCGATAATGCGTAATGGAGTGTTGACCGTCCTCACGTACACATCGGACTATTATTGATTCACGCTCACGGGCAATGGGAGCATTTATAGTTCCGTATTCGTCCGTAACTCCGTGTACTGCCGCAAAGTATGTCTTTTCGCACGAGCTTTGCAGGAGATTTGCAGAAAAGGCGTTTTTTGCGACAACGACAAGTCCGGAAGTGTCTTTGTCAAGGCGATTGACAGGTCTGAAAGTCATTTTAGGATACAGTGCCGAAAAGAAGTTGCCCAAAGTATCGCCTTGATGTTTTATGGACGGGTGTACGGGTATACCGCCGGACTTGTCGAAAATTACAAGGTTATCGTTTTCAAACGCTATCGGGACATTCAGTACCGGATTAGGTTCAAGAAAACTGCTGTCTTCAATTTTCAGTACGATTATATCGCCTTTATAAACCGTGTCAATACTGCGGACAGTTTTTCCGTTACAGGTTATGCCCAAAGCCTGACGCTTCAGTTTTGTCAGCAAACGCCGTGAAACGCCTTTTCCTGTAAGGAATTTTTGCAGTACTACCGGACTTGCTGAATCTACAGTTAATTTTAATTCTTTCAGAGTAGTCGTCCTCCCTTACGTAAATGGATATACTCAATGCAAAAGCCGTCATCATTTCGGGCAGGAAACAGGGAGATGCAAGCAGTACCGGAAACGCATAAGCCGCAAACAGTCTGAACATATCAATATGTCTTCCACGCATGAATTTAAAGGAATGGAGAATAAGTCTGAATACACTTTTCTGCGGAAAGTGCGCCATAAGAAACGGTACGGCAAAAAGCGTTATCCGGACGTTGAGCCAGAAAAACAGTAATATTATAGTAAGTACAATGGTTTGTACAACTATGAATAAATTGTCTGTATTCATAATAAAGTAGTATGATACTATTCCGGAAATTCCGGCAGGCACAAGCGCAAGCAGTCCAATAAACTTAGTCCATAGCGATACCGCAAGACTGCGCCGGAAGTTTCTGCCGTTAATTAAAACTCCGGATATAGGGGTGAAATTTTTCTGCCTGTTGTCGTAGCAGATTTCGCATAACCTGAACGCCGAAATATATATCAGCGGTGCTGTTGTGAGCCATCTAAGCACTGAACTGAAAACCGCAATGACAACTTGCAGAGGGTTTTCACCGCTGAACAGATAAACAGGCTTGACATCGCCTAAATATAATATAAGACTGTATATAGTAGCTTCCGCAAACCGGAAGAATATTTCCGGCAGAAACGGCAGAAGACATATAATCATAGTACTTATACGGTTGTTTTTAAGTAAAGCTTTTGAATATCTGATAAGTTCCCGCAACTTCATAAAATGCACCTCCGGACATATTTATTATGTTACGGAAATTCCGGAATATTCAGTTTATTTCACGAAATTCTTCCGGTACTTTGTTGTAGGGACAATAGCCCAGAATTTCAAATGCCTGAGAGTTAAGCCACATCTGTGCAGTAACGATTATGTCAAACCCCTCCCCGAATGGTGCATTGAGTACGTCCGGTGAGTATTTAGGCAGTCCGAAGCATGACAGCATATTTGAAATTATTCCGGAATGGGTTATTACTGCGCTATGGGTAATGCCTTCATTCATCATATCCATAATAATATTGTGAAGTCCGGCATAAGTGCGTGCCGTCATTTCCTCAAGGCTTTCGCCGTTGGGGGGACGGTTGTCCTTACCGCCTTTAAGCCATTTCATGTAGTCCGGATTGTTTATAAGCTCTTCAACGCTTTTGTTTTCAAAATCCCCGAAATCAAGTTCACGCAAATCATCAACAATTGTAATATCCGTTTTCGGAAAGAGAATATCAGCTGTTTCCGTGCATCTTTTCAGCGGGGAACTGTAGACTTTATGTACAGCCGGATAATCAAATTCGTCCATTTTTGAGGCAATTTCGGCTGCTCCCTTGGAAGACAGCGGCAAATCAGTTTTACCGATATATATACCGTTTTCGTTTGCATCAGTCATTCCGTGCCGCAGAACGCTTATTCTGTAACCTTTCATATATTCAGTCCTTTCATGACATTTACATTAATTATAATATTTTATGTATTTTTTGTCAAGCACAAACCTTACGTTACGAAAGTTAAAAAAATAAACTATGTAATATTTTTTTAATCAACAATAATATTAATATGACGGGGGACAGACTTTGTGATGTACAGAATGCATAAAAAGTATATATTATTTTTTAACTTTTGGCAAATATAATGAAAAAAATGTCAAATCGACAGGAATTATTTCATATTTCACCATATTTACATATTATACAAAATGTATTATAATATA
>CAMWRL010000008.1 GCA_947176685.1 uncultured Ruminococcus sp.
CTTTAAATTCATAAAACCTGTATTTTTTTGTATCTTAAAACCGCCCCTTTTTATGGTTATATTTGGTTAAAAATTATAAAAATATGCTTTTTTAAAAAAAATTTTCCTAAACTGCTTGACATGACTGTTTTTTTGTTATATAATAATTGGGTGTAATGCGGCTTTCGCTGCATGACCTGTTTCGCTATCAGGACTACCGGTCTATCTGATGCCGGAGTTCCTATATACATTTCGCAGAGAGGAGGAACTGAATATGAAAAGAACATATCAGCCTAAAAAGCTCCATAGAAAGAAGGAGCATGGCTTTATGAAAAGAATGTCTACTAAGAACGGCAGAAAGGTTTTAGCTCGTAGAAGAACTAAGGGCAGAGCAAGATTAACTCACTGACGGGGCTGACCACAAAATCTATTTTTGTGGTCTTTTTTGTTAGACAACCCTTATTTTTCTATTATGGGACGTTCTTTGCGTCCGCTTACAAGGTACTATTATGCTTTATACAGAAATTCTCAATAATAACAAAGACTTTGTATCCCTTTACAAAAAGGGTCGGTTTACTGCATCAAAGTATTCGGTAATCTATGTCAGACCCAACGGCAGACCGTTCAACCGCCTTGGCATTACCGCCAGTAAAAAAGTCGGCAACGCTGTATGCCGCAACAGGGCTAAAAGACTTATTAGGCTTGCTTACCGCAATGCTGAAATAAGACTTCCTGTCGGTATTGACATAGTCATTGTTGCACGAAGCTCCCTATGTAATATAAAGTCTCAGGAATACTGCGGCTATATGGAAAAATACGGCGTTCCGGAAATTATAAAGCTGTATGAAAAATTTTTCGGAGATAAAAAACATATATGAAATACGTTCTTGTTATGCTTGTGAATTTTTACCGGAAATTTGTTTCGCCGCTGTTTCCGCCCTGCTGTAAATATTATCCTACGTGCAGTACATACGCACTGACGGCTATTGAACGCTTCGGAGCATTCAGAGGTATGCTCCTTGCAGTATGGCGTATTCTGCGCTGCAACCCATGGTCAATGGGCGGTATAGACTATGTACCGGAAAAATTTACTTTCAGAGTGAAAAAATATGACTATGCTGCAGATGACTGTTGTATGCGGCATAATGACAATGAAGACAACAAAAATGAGAGGTATTGAAATTGAACGCACTTTATGACATTATCGGTATCCCGTTCGGATATCTGATGTATCTTATTTATTCCCTGTGCCATAATTACGCATTGGCGATAATTATATTCACGGTAGTCACAAAGCTTTTGCTTTTCCCCGTTAATTACCACACCCAGAAAGGCTCGGCACGTATGCAGCTTCTTAACCCCAAAATGGAAAAACTGCGTAAGAGTTTTGCAAGCAACCCCCAGCGTCTTCAGGAGGAACAGCAGAAACTTTATCAGCAGGAGGGCATCAACCCTATGGGGTCATGTATGCCGGCATTCGTTCAGATGTTTCTGCTTTTCGGAGTAATTGACGTTGTTTACAAACCCATAACGCATATCCTGCATATATCCAAAAATATCCGCCGTGCCGCTTTTGACATTGCGGTCGGACTCAGCGGAAGTAATGCGAATGGTGATTTTTCGTCACTCCGGAGCGAACTCGTAACTATGGAACAGCTTGACAAACATGCTGACAAGTTCAGCGGTCTTGCGGAAAACTTCTCCCAGAGAGTTGCGGAGTTCAGCGGACATTATACGATTTTAGGCGCAAATCTCGGAAAAATTCCAGAGCTTCACCCCGAAACGTGGAATGCTGAATCAATAATACTGTTCTGTATACCGTTCCTTGCCGGACTGGTTCAGCTTGTACAGTCAATCTACAGTCAGTGGTATCAGAAGAAGCACAATCCCGATATGCCCAACGGCGGCGGCTGTATGGCTCTTATGATGTATCTTATGCCGATTATGTCAGTAGTATGGGCTTTTGCACTTCCTGCCGGTATCGGATTCTACTGGATATGGTCGTCACTCTTTTCACTGCTGATTAACTTCGGACTTAACCAATACTTCACTCCGGAACGCACCATAAGAATAAACGAAAAGGAAAAGGAAAAAGCCCGTATATACGCCGAAAAACACCCCGAAAAGAAAACCTTTATGCAGAGAATGCTTGAACAGCAGGCAGAACTTGAACGTCAGCAGAACGGCGGCAAATCTTCCGGAAGCAGCACCGGAAACAAAATTTCACGTTCCGAAACAAGCAGGCAGAACCGTGAAAAACTCAAGGAAGCCCGAAAGCGTATGGCTGAAAAATACGGCGAAGAATACGATGAAAACGATAACGATGATGATTAGAAACCTTTATGGAGGTATGGAAAATGACTGAAATTTTTACTGCAAAGACGGTTGACGAAGCTAAGAAGCTCGCTGCCGCAAAATTCGGCAAGAATATAAATAATATAGATTTTGAAATACTCGAAGAACCTAAAAAAGGTTTTCTGGGTATGGGCGCAAAGGACGCTAAAGTAAAAGCAACTTATGTTGAAAAAGTCCCCATGACAAAATCTGAAACAGTACCGGAAAAAACTGAACAGGATAACGTTGAAGTTTCAACAACTGAGGAGGAAATTGTTGAAAAACAGGAGACCGTTGCAGAAGAATCCGAACAGACCGTTGAAGCTGAGATTGTATCTGATATCGAAACAGATAATAAAGAAGAAGCAGTTTCTCCGGAAGTTTCTGACAATACGGCTGTTGATACTGTTGAAAAAAATAATGATGAAAACGATTACTCAATTGAAAACTTCACTCTTATTGAGGATGAAGCCATTATGTACCCGAAAGTTAAGCTTGCACTTGACTATATCACAAGCATTCTGCGTGCTATGGACATTAATCCGGAATTTTCCGTATACCAGAACGAAACAGGCGCAGTTATAGACATTGAAAGCAAAAACAATGGTACAATTATCGGAAGGCGTGGCGAAACTCTTGATTCAATACAGTATTTGTGTTCCATTATTGCAAACAAGGGCGACAAGGACTACTTCCGTATAACAATCGACTGTCTGGGATACCGCAAGAAACGCCGTGAAACTCTTGAACAGCTTGCTATGAAAGTTTCAAAATCCGTACTCAGAACAGGACGTTCACAACCGCTTGAACCTATGAATCCTTATGAAAGGCGTGTGATTCATTCGGCTGTATCCGCAATTGACGGCGTTTCGTCACATTCAGTAGGCGAAGAACCTTACAGAAAAATAATAATTTCGTCCGACAATCCGAAAAACAACAGAAGACGTGACCGCCGCAGCGGTCAGCGCAATGACAGACGCAACAACCGTCCGAAAAACCGTGAAAATTTTGAACGCAGAAAAGTAGACCTTTCAACAAGCTTTGAAAAGGACTACAAGCGTCCCAAGCCGGAAGACACCATTGAAGGCGGTCTGTACGGAAAAATAGAACTTTAATTTTTTTCAGGAGTGATTTTCTTGTCAACTATTGCCGCTGTTTCTACTCCAAACGCCGCCGGAGGTATAGCAGTTATAAGAATTTCCGGCGAAAACGCCCTTGATGTTGCTGAAAGAATTTTCACGCCGTCCGGAAACAGAAGTATAAAAGATATGTCCGGCTATACATGCGCTTACGGAATCGCACACGATAACGGCGAACGCCTTGACGACTGTATACTGACGGTATTCCGTGCGCCACACAGCTATACAGGTGAGGACGTTGTGGAAATTTCCTGTCACGGCGGAATATGGGTCACAAAACGCATTCTTCGTGCGATTCTGAAAAACGGCGCAGAAAACGCAGGTGCAGGGGAGTTTACAAAAAGAGCCTACCTCAACGGAAAACTTGACCTTACACAGGCAGAAGCTGTTATGGATATAATTTCGGCAAAGGGCGACAGAGAACTTAAAATGGCTGAAAATCTCCGTGAGGGTGCTGCTTTCAGGAAAGCCGAAAAGTGTTCAGACAGGCTTATGAAGATACTGGGAGACCTTGCGGCATGGGCTGACTATCCGGAGGAGGATATTCCGGAAGTAGAACCGGCAAACCTTTGCAGGGAGCTTGCGGAAGTCCGTAAGGATTTACTGTCGCTTGTGGAAAATTACGACTGCGGCAGAATTATCCGTGAGGGAGTTTCTGCCGCCATAGTAGGAAGACCGAATGTCGGCAAGTCAACGCTTTTCAACTGTCTCAGCGGCTGCGAAAGGAGCATTGTAACCAATATCGCAGGAACGACCCGTGACGTTGTAGAGGAATCCGTCAGGATAGGGGACAGCGTTTTAAGACTTGCCGATACTGCCGGAATCCGTCAGACAGATGATATTATCGAGGGTATAGGCGTGGATATTGCTGAAAAACTCATTGATTCGTCAGAACTGATTATAGCAGTCTTTGACGGCAACAGTCCGCTGACTGAAGATGACCTGAAACTTCTTGAAAAAATCGACAATAAAAAAACCGTTGCTGTTGTAAACAAAAGCGATTTGGGTATATGCAAGGAGATTTCAGAAATTGAAAGGCATATTCAGCATACGGTTTATCTGTCTGCAAAGGAAAGTGACGGCATTGAAAAGTTACAGACAGCAATTGAAAAAGTTCTTGAAATAAATGAAAGCTCATTTTCATCGGCTGCTGTTGCTAATGAACGTCAGAAAAAATGTATTGATTCTGCACTTGTATGTGTGGAATCGGCGGTTTCTGCCCTTGAAAACGGTGAACTTCTTGATGCTGTAAACGTCCTGATTGACGAAGCGGAACAGTATTTATTAAGCCTTATGGGAAAAAAAGTTACGGACGCAGTTGTTGATGAAGTATTTTCGAGGTTTTGTGTCGGAAAATGATGCTGAGTGTATGGAGGTCTGTATGTCGTATAAAATGGGAAATTTTGATGTGGCAGTAGTCGGTGCAGGTCATGCAGGAGTTGAGGCGGCACTTGCGGCGGCAAGACTTGGCTGTAAAACTGTTATGTTTACAATATCGCTTGACCAGATAGCCAATATGCCTTGTAATCCGTCAATCGGCGGCACTGCAAAAGGTCATCTTGTAAGGGAAATTGATGCTCTCGGCGGTGAAATGGGCAAGGCGGCGGACAAGTGTTTCATACAAAGCCGTATGCTTAACCGTGGAAAAGGTCCTGCCGTACATAGTTTAAGAGTACAGGCAGACCGTGTTATGTATCACGACTATATGAAGAACATCTGCGAAAAACAGCGCAATCTTTACGTCAAGCAGGCTGAAATTGCCGGAATAACAGTTGAGGACGGAAAAATTACCGGAGTGGTCACTTCTTTGGGAGCTGAGTATTCCGTGAAAGCCGTCATAATCGCTACCGGAACTTATTTGAAAGGCAAAATCCATATAGGCGAAGTCTCCTACGAAAGCGGACCTGATTCTGCACTGCCGAGCAAATATCTTTCGCAAAGCCTTATTGACAACGGCGTTGAGCTGAGACGTTTCAAGACAGGTACGCCCTGCCGTGTCAACAAAAGAAGTATAAATTTTGACTTTATGGAGAGACAGGACGGCGATGACAATATTGTGCCGTTCTCGTTTGAGACTCCGGCAGACGGACTTGAAAATCAGGTCTGCTGTTATGTGACCTACACAAACAGCAAAACTCATGAAGTCATTCTGTCAAATCTTGACCGTTCGCCGCTGTACTCCGGACGTATTGAGGGTGTAGGACCTCGTTACTGTCCGTCAATCGAAGACAAGATTGTGCGTTTTTCGGACAAGCCTCGTCATCAGCTTTTTGTCGAGCCTATGGGGCTTTCCACTGAGGAATACTATTTACAGGGAATGTCGTCATCTTTGCCGGAAGATGTACAGCTTGCATTTCTGCGAACTATTGACGGACTGGAAGAAGTTGAAATTATGCGTCCGGCTTACGCTATCGAGTACGACTGCTGCGACCCGACTCAACTTTCAAATACTCTTGAATTTCAAAAAATCAGCGGTCTTTATGGTGCAGGACAGTTCAACGGAAGCTCCGGTTATGAGGAAGCCGCCGCACAGGGAATTGTTGCCGGAATAAACGCCGCCCTCAAAATAAAAAACCGTGAACCTATGATACTTGACAGAGCAAGTTCCTATATAGGTACGCTTGTTGACGACCTTGTTACAAAGGGTTGTTCCGACCCGTACAGAATGATGACATCAAGAAGCGAGTACAGGCTTGTTTTAAGGCAGGACAACGCCGACCAGAGATTGACGCCAATCGGTTATAAAATCGGTCTTATAAGTGAGGTACGTTATAATAAGCTTCTTGACAAAACTGAAAAGGTTGACAATGAAATAAAACGTGTAAGCAGAGTTAATATTGCTCCGGACGATGATATAAATGAGTTTCTGGAAAAATCGGGTACATCAATACTGTCAACAGGCTGTAAGCTTGCTGACCTGATACGCCGTCCGAAAATCACTTATAAGGCACTTGCGCCGTTTGACCCCGACAGACCAGAGCTTTCCGACGATGTAGCAGAACAGGTTGAACTGCAAATTAAATACGAGGGTTATATTTCAAAACAGCTTGCCCAGATTGAGCAGATGAGGAAACATGAATCTAAAAAGCTACCGGACAATATGGACTATAACTGTGTATACGGTCTGCGGCTTGAAGCGGTTGAAAAACTCAATAAAATTCAGCCGTCATCATTGGGACAGGCTTCGAGGATTTCCGGAGTATCGCCGGCGGACATATCGCTGCTTGATGTATGGTTACAGCACGAAACGGGGGATAATAATGCTTCCTGATTATGATTTCTCTAAACGCAGCTTTCAGCAGTCCGGCATTGAACTCTCTGAAATACTCTATAAAAAGCTTGATATATATGCAGAGTTTCTTGTTGAGTACAACAAAAATGTAAACCTTACCGCAATAACAGACCCCGAAGAAATTCTTTACAAACATTTTATTGACAGCATTCTGCTTGATAAGTATGCGGATATTCCGGAAAATGCAAGTCTTATTGACGTTGGCACGGGTGCAGGATTTCCGTCTGTACCGCTGAAGCTTTTCCGTCGGGATATAAATCTGACGCTTCTGGACAGTCTCAACAAGCGGATAACTTTCTTGCAAAAACTCTGCGGCAGACTCGGCATACAGGCTGAATTTGTCCACGAAAGAGCTGAAATCGCCGGAAAAAATCCTGACCTCCGTGAAAAGTTTGATATAGCGTGTGCAAGGGCAGTTGCCAATATGTCGGTACTCAGTGAAATGTGCCTGCCGTTCGTGAAATTAAACGGAGTTTTCACGGCTATGAAAGGTCTCAGCGAAAATATTTCTGACGGAAATAATGCCGTTGAATTACTGGGCGGAGAGATTTCAGACCAGTCTGTATATGAAGTCTTCGGTGAGGGCAGGAAAATTGTTGTCATAAAAAAAATATCGCATACTCCGACAAAATACCCCAGAAACAGCAGTCAGATAAAAAAGAAACCGCTGTAAATTTGTTTTATAATGTCGTAAAAACCGCTTGTCTGCTGAAGAACGGCGGTTTTTTTGTGTGGTAATTATTTCCCGTAAGTGTTAGAATTTATTTACAGGGAAAAACTCCCAAGTACTTACGTGAGGTAAAAAAACAATGGCATTTTTAAATTTTACAAAGGAAAAACTTATAAACAAGGTTGTCGAAATCAATATTGATATGATTATTCCGAATCCCAATCAGCCCCGAAAGGAATTTCAGGATACGGAAATTTCGGCTCTTGCGGAATCCATTATGCAGAACGGTATTTTACAGCCGTTGTCAGTAAGAAGATGCGGTGATGCTTTTGAACTGATTGCGGGAGAAAGATGGCTGAGAGCAGCAAAAATGTGTGGTTTTACAGTAGTGCCGTGCATCGTTCACGAAATCAGCGACAGAAATTCCGCTATTCTTGCACTTGTGGAAAACATTCAGCGACAGAATCTGTCATTTTTTGATGAAGCTTCGGCAATCGAAAAACTTATTACATATTACGGAATGACGCAGGAAGACGCAGCCGCAAAGCTGGGAAAAGCTCAAAGTACAATCGCAAACAAATTAAGGCTTTTACGGCTTACTCCGGAGGAAAGGGAACTGATAGTGAAATTCGGTCTTACTGAACGCCACGCAAGGGCTTTGCTTAAACTTGCAAGTCCGGCGGACAGGCTGGAGATTCTGGAAAAAGTTGTGAAAAACAATCTCAACGTTGAACGCACTGAAAATCTTATTGAAAATCACATAGGCAGTCAGCGTGAAAAGGCAAGTTATAAAAAACGCTCAAAGGTTTTCCAGAATGTGAAGATGTTCGTCAACACCATAAACAAGGCAATTGAAACTATGCAGTCCGCAGGGATTCCGGCAGACGCAAAGAAAATCCAGAACGAAGACTATATTGAATATCGTGTTAGAATACCGATTCAGAAAGTAAAATAATAAATTGTTCCACGTGAAACATTTTTTTCATGTGGAACTTTTTTAGATTGTTCCACATGAAACATTTTTTGTGCGGAATTTTTTTGAAATGCAAAATTACAGGTCAGCTATTTACAAAGCCGTTCAAACGTGATATAATATTAAATATAAAAAATGAAAGGAAGAAATCCCAATGAGCAAAATTATTGCGGTAGCAAATCAGAAAGGCGGTGTAGGCAAATCCACTACTGCCATAAACCTTGCTGCTTATCTTGGTTCACGAGGTTTTAAAGTGCTTTGCATTGACTCTGATGCACAAGGAAATACTACAACTGCTTTCGGCATAAAGAAAAAATCTGTAAGAGCTTCGACTTATGATGTACTTATGGGGAAGATAAGGATTCAGGACGCTGTAATTGAAACTGCCTTTGATAATGTTTCAATAGTACCGGCTACGGAATCGCTTGCAGGTTGTGAAGTCGAACTCATAAATCTGGAAAATAAAATGAAACGTCTTAAAATGCAGGTTCTGACATGCCGTGAAGACTACGATTATATATTCATTGACTGTCCGCCTGCACTCGGACTGGTAACTATCAACGCACTTGTTGCATGTGATTCTGTAATTGTACCTATGCTTGCGGAGTTTTTTGCACTGGAGGGTCTTTCACAACTGGTCAACACAATCAAGATAGTCAAGGCACATTATAATCAGGTTCTTGACATTGAGGGTATTGTATTCACGATGTTTGACGGCAGACTCAATGTAGCCAATGATGTTGTGGCAGAAGTTGAGAAGTATTTTCCGGACAGGGTATTCAGGACAAAAATTCCCCGTAATGTGCGCTTGTCGGAAGCCCCCAGTCACGGTAAACCCGTTATGTATTATGATAAATCTTCAAAGGGTGCGGAAGCTTATGAACTTCTCGGACATGAAATTCTTGGCGAACCGCTTGAACTTCCGAAGAAAAAACGCAGAGGTATTTTCACATTCAAAAAATAAAACGGAAAGGAGTGTGTGCTTATGGGCATTGGTGGACTGGGCGCAGGTCTTGACAGCCTTTTCAGTGACAATACAAGCGAAGTACAGGTTAAAAAGACTGTCCGTATTTCCGAAATCGAGCCTAACCGTGAACAGCCCCGAAAAAATTTCAGTGAAGAATCTATAGCGTCTCTGGCTGAGTCTATCCGTGAACATGGTATGTTGCAGCCGATTCTTGTAAGACCATTACGGGTCGGCGGTTATCAGATTGTAGCAGGGGAAAGACGTTGGAGAGCCGCAAGAATGCTGGGTCTTGACGATGTGCCGGTTAATATCCGTGAACTTACGGACACGCAGGCAATGCAGATTGCTGTCATTGAAAATCTACAGCGTGAAAACCTCAATCCGGTTGAAGAAGCCAATGGTTACAACGAACTGATAGAAAAGTACGGAATGACGCAGGAAAAAGTTGCGCAGATGGTAGGAAGGTCACGTTCGGCAATCGCCAACGCTGTAAGAATACTGTCACTTCCGGAAACCGTCATTGAAATGATTGGTGACAACAGATTGTCAATGGGTCACGCCAAGGCACTTCTGGGAATTGAGGACAGGGAGCTTCTGATAAGTACGGCTGAAAAAGCTTGTGACGGTGGAATGACCGTCCGGCAGGTTGAGAACGTTGTACAGAAACCAAAAGTGAAGTCAGAAAAGAAGTCCGATAAACGTATTGACAATTATTTTGTGGAAATGGAAATTTCCCTTAAAGAAAAGCTGGGACGTAAGGTAAAAGTCGATTACGGAAAAAATAAAGGTGCTTTGATACTGGAATTTTACGATAAGGACGATTTGAAGGAAATCGCTGAAAAACTTGCAGGAGATTAAAAAAGGAGAATAAAAAAATGCTTGATATGAAATTAATCCGTACAAATCCGGAACTTGTAAAGGAAAATATTAAAAAGAAGTTTCAGGACGAAAAACTTGAACTTGTGGACAAGGTTGTTGAACTGGACAAAAAATACAGAGCAACAAAGGTTGAATGTGACAGCCTTAGAAATCAGCGTAAGGTAAAGAGCAAACAGATTGGCGGCTTTATGGCAAAGGGTCAGAAAGACGAAGCCGAAAAGGTTAAGGCAGAAGTCACTGAAATCGGTGCAAAGCTTACAGAAATGGAAGAACTGGAAGTAAGGCTTGAAGCTGAAATCCGTGAAATCATGCTTGTTATTCCGAACATAATTGATGAAAGCGTTCCGATAGGCAGGGATGACAGCGAAAATGTTGAAGTGGAAAAATTCGGCGAGCCGTTTGTACCGGAATTTGAAGTGCCGCATCATGTTGACATTATGGAAAAGGTAAACGGTATTGACCTTGAAAGCTCAAGAAAGACAAGCGGCAGCGGTTTTTATTATCTCTGCGGAGATATTGCACAGTTGCAGTCATGTATACTGTCTTATGCAAGGGACTTTATGATTGACAAGGGATTCACATATTATATTCCGCCGTTCATGATTAGAAGCGATGTTGTTACAGGTGTGATGAGCTTTGCAGAAATGGGCAACATGATGTACAAGATTGAGGGCGAGGATTTATATTTAATCGGTACAAGCGAGCATTCCATGATTGGTAAGTTCATTGATACTATCATTACGGAGGACGAACTCCCGAAAACTCTTACAAGCTATTCACCGTGTTTCCGTAAGGAAGTGGGTTCACGAGGAATCGAGGAAAGGGGAGTATACAGAATCCACCAGTTTGAAAAGCAGGAAATGATAGTTGTCTGCAAACCCGAGGAAAGCATGGACTGGTTTCATAAACTCTATAAATATACGGTTGAGTTTTTCCGGACGCTTGACATTCCTGTACGTACTCTTGAATGCTGTTCAGGCGACCTTGCAGACCTGAAAGTTAAGAGTATTGACGTTGAGGCGTGGTCGCCCAGACAGCAGAAATATTTTGAAGTCGGAAGTTGTTCAAATCTCGGTGATGCACAGGCACGCCGTCTGGGAATAAGGGTAAAGACAGATGACGGAAACAAATATTTTGCACATACCCTTAACAATACAGTTGTTGCACCGCCGAGAATGTTGATTGCGTTCCTTGAAAACAATATCAACGAGGACGGCAGTATAAGGATTCCCGAAGCCCTCAGATATTATATGCGCAAGGACGTTATAGCAGTTCCGGAAAAGAAGTAATCAGTCGTCCGAATCTATAAATTTGTCGGCTTCTTTTGCAGCGGTACATAAGCACATTGTTATGATTCCTATCGTGCCGCCGAACATAGACCCAAATATAAAATTAAGCATAAAATATCACCTCATTATATATTATGTGAAAATCTTATTGCGGTAAACAAAAAAGTCCCGAAAAAATTCGGGACTTTGATTTTTATTTAAGCATATTCAAAATACTCTGTTTAGGAACATATCCGACAGACTGGTTTTGTATAACGCCGTCCTTTACGACAACCAGTAACGGAATACTTTCCACTTTGAATGCCGCTGAAAGTTCCGGCTGTTCGTCAACGTTTACTTTGCCGACCTTTATGCTGTCGAGTTCCTCGGCGATTTCCGACACAACCGGCGACAGCATCATACATGGACCGCACCAGCTTGCCCAGAAGTCCAGAAGTACAGTACCTTTGTAATTGCGTACTTCTTCGTCAAAATTTTCTTTGGTGATAGTTATTTCCATTGTTATTCCTCCTTTGATTTGTAGTAGAGCATACAGTGACAGTAACCCTCAAAATCAGGGTCTGAAATCTGTTCACGGAACTCTTTGCACATACACTTGTTTTCGGGAGTGCGTGTGATTCTGCACGGACAGTAACCGTCTTTTTGTTTCAGACCCTCTTTTATACGTGCGACAACTTCCTTGTCGGGATTGAGAGTAATTTTCAAAATCAGACCTCCTTTAACGGATTATTTCATAAGTTCGTCTGCCATATTGTCAAGCTGTATAATATTATCGTCCTTTACAGCAGACTTTATGCTTACAGTAGTTTCAAGCCATGTTATATTCTTTGACTTGCTGAACATCTCTTTCATAACTTTAGCGGCGGTTGAAGCCCATGAGCCGTTTTCAATAAGACCGATTGTGCGGTTCTGGTAATTTCTTTCGGTGAGGGCAAGAATAAAATGTTTCATAAACGGAAAAACATCAGCGTTGTATGTAGGGGACGCAAGCACAAGTTTTCCATAGCGGAATGCGTCTTCAACGGCTTCTGCCATATCTTCACGGGCAAGGTCGCATAATACTACTTTCGGACAGCCTTTTTCGGTGAGCTTGTCCGCAAGTATCTCAGCGGCTTTTTTAGTGTTTCCGTAAACAGAAGTATATGCAATCATAATGCCGTCACTTTCCACGCCGTAAGATGACCATGTGTTGTACAGTCCGAGATAATAGCCGAGATTTTCCGTCAGCACCACGCCATGAAGCGGACATATAGTCTGAATGTCCAGTGCGGAGGCTTTTTTCAGAATCGTCTGAACCTGTGCGCCGTACTTTCCGACAATGCCGAAATAATACCGCCTTGCTTCGCAAGCCCAGTCTTCTTCAACGTCTGCTGCGCCGAACTTTCCGAAACCGTCAGCCGAAAATAAAACCTTGTCTGTGCTGTCGTAAGTAAACATTACTTCCGGCCAGTGAACCATGGGCGCAAACACAAAAGTAAGTGTATGATTGCCGAGTGAGAGAACGTCATTTTCCTTTACAACAAGCTTGTCAAAAGAGTCCGTATCTTCAAAGAAGTTTGCCATCATAACGAAAGTCTTGGCATTTCCGACAATTACGGTCTGGGGATAAGCTTTCATAAAGTTCATTATGTTTGCGGAATGGTCGGGTTCCATATGCTGGACTATGAGATAGTCGGGAGTTCTTCCGTTGAGGACGTTTTCAATATTTCTGAGCCATTCGTCAGAAAAGTTTCCGTCAACCGTATCAAGTACGGCGATTTTTTCGTCCATAACGACATATGAATTGTATGCCATACCATTAGGTACAATGTACTGTCCCTCAAAAAGGTCAATGTTATGGTCATTTACGCCGACATTGAAAATATCGTTTGTAATCTTCATTGTTAAAAACCTCTTTCCTTAAAATTTCATAATGCTATTATAGCACAAATCATGAAAGAATAAAAGAGTTTACAGAAAAATTTTCCGTATATTATTATTAAATAACGCAGAAGATTCAATAAACGGATTTTATGTTGACTTTTCACAAAAAAATCCATAGTCCACGCAGGAAGCCGGAAACTTCAGAAAGTCATTTTAGGGCATTAAACAGGCATAAATGAATATTACCGGAGTTGTTGTCAAATATATATCTGACGGCTGTCATGGGAAACGTTATTTTCCACAAATTGAATAGTATATATTTGTCCGTTTCGCTAAAATCAGCTGAAAAGCGACATTTTGGATTTCCGGATATTGACAAAAACACCGCCGGACTGTATAATAATATGTAAGTGTGGTAAATTTTTCTGCTATACTCAAGAATATATTTCAAAGAAGGAGATATGCAAATATGAACCTTAATGGACTGTCCAAAAAAGAGGTTGAAGAAAGCCGTAAACAACATGGTGACAACAACCTGACACAGATTCCGCCCGACCCGCTATGGAAAAAAATCATTGAGGGTTTCAAAGACCCTATGATTATGATACTTCTTGTAGCACTTGTAATACAGGTTGTATTATTCTTTATGGGCGAAGCTGACTGGTTTGAACCTGTCGGAATACTTATTGCTATACTTATTGCAAATGGTGTTTCGTCAATCAGCGAATACAAACAGGAAAACAAGGCTTCCGCTCTCAAAGAAGAAGAAGAAGCAAAGGAAATGGCAAAAGTTGTCCGTGACGGCAAGCTTTGTGAAATTCACGTAGGCGAAGTAGTAGTCGGTGATATAGTTTACCTTCAGGCAGGCGACAAGATTGCGGCAGACGGCGAAATAGTCGAGGGTGAAGTAAAGGTTGACCAGGCGGCACTCAACGGCGAAACCGAAGAAGCTGAAAAACGTCCTGTAAAGTCCGGCGAAAGCTACGATATAAAGGACTTGCTCAATAAACACTATGCATATCGTGGTACAGTAGTCTGCGGCGGTGAAGCTCATATGGAAGTCAAGGTTGTCGGAGACAAGACACTGTTCGGTGAACTCGCCCTCGAAGTACAGGAAGACCAGAGAGCAACGCCGTTACAGGTAAAGCTTGCAAAGCTCGCAAAACAGATTTCAACATTCGGTTATATCGGAGCTGCCGCAATTATCCTCGGCATTATACTCAAAACCGTTTTAAGCGGCGATGCACCTGACAGTTTAATCAATTGGGTAAAGCTCTTTATTGAAGCTATCACTGTAGCAGTTACAATTATAGTATGTGCAGTTCCCGAGGGTCTGCCTATGCTTACATCAATACTTCTTTCGTTCCAGAGCCTTAAAATGTCAAAGGATAATGTACTTGTAAGAAAAATCAACGGTCTTGAAACTGCCGGAAGTCTCAGTCTGCTTTACAGCGACAAGACCGGTACAATTACTGAGGGCAAACTTTCAGTAGTAGAATTTATCACAGGCGACGTGAAGAAATTTGAAAAACTTTCTGACACATCTGAAAAATATCTCAATGATATAGTAGTAGGCGCAGGCGTCAACAACAGCGCAGCCGCAAGTGACGGAAACGTTATCGGCGGCAACAGTACAGACCGTGCATTAATGCACTTCATAATTGACGCAAAGGCTGAAAACAAAATCAATAAGGACGAAGCTGTAAATTTCAGTCCGTTTGACTCCACTAAAAAAATGTCAAGCGTTACTGTTTCAAGAAACGGTCAGACCTGTACTTATGTAAAGGGCGCACCGGAAAAGCTTCTTGTAAGATGTACGCAGTATGTTGATTCAGACGGCAATATAAATCCCCTTAACAATCATAACGCTATTACAGCATACATTGACGAACAGGCAGCACGTTCAATGAGACTGCTTGCTGTTGCAAAGCGTGACGGAGACAGTGATGATGGCGATTTGACACTTGTATGTATTCTTTGTATCAGAGATAATGTCCGTAAGGAAGCCGTTGACGCTATCAAGGAAGTTCAGGACGCTGGTATACAGGTTGTAATGGTAACAGGCGACAGAAAAGAAACTGCTGTTGCTATTGCAAAGGAAGCCGGACTTATCAGAAAAGAAACAGATGTTGCACTTACATCGGCAGAACTTAACGCAAAATCCGACGAGGAACTCAAGAAAGTTATTCCGAATCTGAGAGTTGTTGCCCGTGCGCTGCCGACAGACAAGAGCCGTCTTGTACGTTGTGCGCAGGAGCTTGATTACGTTGTCGGAATGACCGGTGACGGTGTAAACGATTCACCTGCACTTAAAAAAGCAGATGTTGGCTTTGCAATGGGAAGTGGTACGGAAGTTGCAAAGGAAGCCGGAGATATTACAATACTTGACGATAACTTCTCATCTATCGCAAAGGCTATTCTTTATGGACGTACAATGTTTAAGGGTATCAGAAAATTCCTTATATTCCAGTTGACAGTAAACGTTGCCGCAGTGCTTACATGTTTCTTAGGACCTCTGTTCGGTGAGCCGACTATGCTGACAGTTATACAGCTCCTGCTTGTAAACCTCGCAATGGATACATTGGCAGCTATAGCATTCGGAAGTGAGCCTGCTCTCAAAGAGTATATGAAAGACAAGCCAATCCCACGAAAAGAAAGTATTGTAAGCAAGTCAATGCTTATACAGGTAATAATCAGCGGACTTTATATTACAGCACTTTGTCTTGTAATCAGGTTTGTACCGGCAGTCCGTGAAATATTCGGCAACGTTGACGATACTTATTTAAGGTCGGCACTTTTTGCAACGTTCATGATGGCTATTACTTTCAATGGCTTCAATGCACGTACAGAAAAAATAAATGTATTTGAGCATATCGGACGTAACAAGAATTTCTTGATTGTAATGGCTGCACTGCTTATAATCCAGTTTGTATTTGTAACATTCGGCGGAGAGTTCCTCAGTGTTGAAGCTCTCAGCTTAAATACATGGTTAATTTGTATTGTACTTGCGTTTATGGTAATCCCGATTGACCTTATACGCAAGGCAGTTGCAGGAAATAAAAAATAATCAGGGAGGTGTAAATTTTGAGTATAAATTTACAGAAGGGACAGAAAATTGACCTCACCAAAGGCGGCGGCGGACTTAAAAAAGTTATGGTCGGACTTGGCTGGGACGAAGCAAAACCAAACGGCGGATTTCTTAAAATGTTATTCGGAGTACAGCCGGCTTCTATTGACTGTGACGCTTCCGCAATAGTCTGTGGAAGTAACGGTAAACTTTACAGCAATGACGCAAAGCAAAGTGTTGTTTACTTCGGCAAACTGAAACACCCTACCGGTGCGATTGTGCATCAGGGTGACAACCTTACGGGTGCAGGCGAGGGCGATGACGAACAGATTATGGTTGACATAAGTCGTCTGCCGTCTGATGTAGGCAAGGTTGTATTTGTTGTCAATATCTACAACGCACGTACAAAGGGTCAGCATTTCGGTATGATTGAAAATGCTTTCATACGTCTTGTCAATATGGAAAATAATCAGGAAATATGCCGTTATAACCTTTCCGACAACTACAACAATATGACCGGACTTGTAGTCGGTGAGATTTACCGCAAAGGCAGTGAGTGGAAGTTTAACGCAATCGGACAGCCTGTCAAAGAAGCAAGCCGTCTTGACGCACTGATTTCACTTTACAGATAATTTTTAAAACGGAACGGTATATAAAAGTATTGTTCCGCTTTTTTCAAAAGGAGGTTTTTTATGGCAATCAATTTACACAAGGGTCAGCGATATGCTTTTGACAACTCAATGAAACTTGCACTTGTCGGACTCGGCTGGGATACTAACCGTTATGACGGCGGATATGACTTTGACCTTGACGCTTCGGCTTTTCTTCTTGGCGAAAACGGAAAACTTTTACAAGATGAGGACTTTGTTTTTTACAACAACCTCAACGGTCGCAACGGTGCAGTAGTACACACAGGTGACAACCTTACAGGTGACGGCGAAGGTGATGACGAAGTTATAATAATTGACTTTGAAAAAATCCCGTCCGAAATAAAGAAGATTGCAATATGTGTAACGATTCACGAAGCAGACGAACGCCGGCAGAATTTCGGACAAGTGTCCAACGCCTATATAAGAGTTGCAAAAATGAAAAACGAAAACGATACGGCAGGGGAAACAATACTCAGATTTGACCTCGAGGAAGAGTTTTCAATAGAAACGGCACTTGTCGTTGCGGAGTTCTATCTTAGAAACGGCGAATGGAAATTCAATGCTATCGGCTCAGGTTATCAGGGTGGACTTGCTGCAATAGTACGCTCATACGGCGGAGACGTCTAAAACAGTATACTTATGGCATTTACAATCATACAAAGTACGATTCCGGTAACGGTCGGCAACAGGAAACTTATGGCAGTCCATCTGAGACTGCCTGTTTCTTTTCTGATAGTCATGCAGGTTGTAGCGCACGGAAAATGAAACAGTGTGAAAATCATCATACACAAAGCTGTGGTAAAAGTCCAGCCGTTTTGGATAAGAAGTGCGTGAATCTGTACCATATCGGACATTTCAACAAGACTGCCCTGTGCAAGGTATGTCATAAGTATAATCGGGAAAACTATTTCGTTAGCCGGAAATCCAAGTATAAATGCAAGTAATATAACACCGTCCATTCCCATAAGGTTTGCGAAAGGGTCAAGAAATCCGGCAACTACTGAAAGAATAGTACTGCTGCCGACATGGATATTTGCGAAAATCCATATCAGCAGACCGCATGGAGCAGCAGCAGTACAGGCTCTTGCAAGTACAAATATAGTCCTGTCAAAAATGGAACGTATAAGGACTTTTGTAAACTGAGGTTTTCTGTATGGCGGAAGCTCCAGAGTAAATGACGATGCAGTGCCTTTAAGTACAGTAAGGGAAAGAATTTTTGACATAACAAGCGTCATAATAACACCGGAAATTATTACACCCAGCAGAATAACTGCGGACAGTATGCTTCCGGACGTTACAAAAAACATAGTAATTATCATTATGATAGTCGGGAAACGTCCGTTGCAGGGAACGAAGTTATTGGTAAGTACAGCAATAAGTCTTTCCCGTGGAGAATCAATTATTCTGCAACCCGTAACTCCGCAGGCGTTGCAGCCGAAACCCATAGCCATAGT
This sequence comes from uncultured Ruminococcus sp., assembly GCA_947176685.1. GTDB lineage: Bacteria > Bacillota > Clostridia > Oscillospirales > Ruminococcaceae > Ruminococcus. Next base: position 18,557 of record CAMWRL010000008.1, read on the forward strand.
AATAGCTTGTTTGCCGCAGGCGTTGGCACACCGGAAACTACGGTCAAGATTGAACGCTATACGGGGCAGATACCCGAAGTCCTCCAGAAGCGTGAACATCGGAAAAAATATAGCCATAGGCGGCAACATTACCGAAACTACCCATGCAAGAACTTTGTAAATACCCTGAATCAGTACGCCGTCAAGCCACGGGGGAGCGTGGAACTTTTGCAGACCGCCGGACATTATGTCACCAAGTCCGAAAAGCAGTTTTCCCAGCAGGTCGGACGGGTAGTTAGCCCCTACAATTGTAATCCACAACACAAGTCCCAGAAGAATAATCATAACGGGGATTCCGAAACGCCTGCTCAGAAAAATGTTGTCAAGTTTTCTGTCACGCATATACGGAGATGATTTACTGTAACTAACGGTTTTGTCTGCAATCTGTCCGGCTTTTTCTATTGTGGCGGAAATAATCTCATCTGATATTTTTTCACTTGTAAAGCCTTTTTCCGCAAGAGCCGATTTTATATTGTCTATTTCCGGAAATCCTTTAAAATCAATATTTTCATATTCTGAGACTTTTTCCAGAAAGTCCGTATTGTTTTCAAGTATACGTACTGAAACAAGTTCCGGCGGAAGTTTATGTATATGATTTTCAATTATTGCGGATATTCCGGAAACAGCGTTTTGTATATCGTCCGGAAGACTGATTTGAGGTTTTATATTTCGTGGACTGTTATTTATGCAGTTGTAAATGGTTTCAAGAAGTTTGTCAAGACCTCTGCCGCTTCTTGCCGTAACTCCCACAACGTCAACGCCCAGTATCTCAGCCAGCAAATCAAGGTTTATTTCAATGCCCTTTGATTCGGCTTCATCAAGAAGATTCACACATACTATGGTTTTCGGTGAAATCTCAGTAATCTGTAATACAAGATTGAGGTTGCGTTCAAGACAGGTTGCATCACATACGACTATTACGGCATCGGCTTCCGAAAAACATACAAAGTCACTGGCGGAAGTTTCCTCAGCAGAGTTATTGCGGAGTGAGTACATACCGGCAGTGTCCGCAAGTGTGAAGTCCATATCCCTGTACTTAAAAAAACCCTCTGCACTTGAAACCGTTTTGCCTGCCCAGTTGCCCGTATGCTGATTCATTCCCGTAAGGGCGTTGAAAACGGTTGATTTTCCTACATTGGGATTTCCGGCAAGAGCTATGATATATTTGTTATTTTCCATTATGTCACCTCCTGTATCATAGAATAATATTCGGAATCATCTTACAATATGCCACAAAAAAAGAACATACCGGCAGTATGTTCTTATTTATTTATAAATACTTTTTCTTTGTCTGTTCGCTGTCGCAATTGTAAAGGTCTTGGGCAATTTCTGAGATAACGTCTTTTATTTCAAGATTTGCAAGGAATTTTTCGGGAATGGCGTTCATACCGAGATAAGCCCCGATAATGTTTCCGGTAACTGCTCCGGTTGAATCACTGTCGCCGTTGTGGTTTACGGAAGTTATGACTGCTTTTTCAAAATCGTCATCGTACTTCAAAGCGCAATATACTGCAATAGCAAGAGTTTCTTCAGCAACCCAGCCTTCACCGAGTTCGTGGACAGCGTCAAGGTCATTGATATTTTTTCCGGAGAGCTTAACAGCTTTCTTCATAAGTTTGCAGAAGTAGTCAATATGTTCAGAATTTTTAAAAAGTTTCTTTGTATGGTCAATGCTGTCCCTGACTGCGTCTTTTAAAGATATATCACTGTGCGAAATAAGGTTTATAATATGTGCAAAAGCTGCTGACGGAATATAACCGAGTTCGTGACCGTGAGTGATTGCGGAAATTTCTGCTGCCAGCATATCGGTTTGTGAAATCATTTCGGTATTTCTGAAAAGAAGTCCGACCGGTGCGGCACGCATTATACCGCCGCAGCCCTTGCTGTCGTTGATTGGTTGGCGGACAGTTCCTTTTTTACCAGATGTAATTGATGAAATACAGGTCATTCCGGGCGCACGCCTTGACCATAGTTCGGGTACTTCCATAAGCCATGAACGGTAATTATTTTTATTCATGTGTAAAGACTGAGTAATATACCATTCCTTATAGGCGTTATAGACTGAATCTGTATAAGCTCCATTATTATAACCCCTTAGTATACCGTCCGCTGTAAAAAGGGTCATTTGTGTATCGTCAGAAATAATTGCTTTACCGTTCCGGAGTTCATATTCGGTTATTCCGTTTTTTCCGTATCGACTGAAAATTTCGTCTTCAAGGTAAAACTCAACCGCATAACCCAAAGCGTCACCGATTGCACCGCCTATAAGACAGGCTTTGTATTTGCTGAACATGTCCATAATTCAGACCTCCTTTTATAATTCATAATAGTGTCAATAAGATACAAGCTGTCGTGTGAAACTGTTAGTATATTCTTTATATAATTGTTTGCATTAAATACAAACTCTGCATCTGTTTTTTTTGAGACCGTTTTTTTTATCAGAGTGTCAGTTTCGGCAGAATAACTGTCGGTTGTAATTGAACATATACTTTCATCACGGTAACGGACATCTTGACGGATAAAGAAAAACTCTCAGATAACGATGCATCATCATCTGAGAGCTTATGTTGTGGTGACCCGTACGGGAATCGAACCCATGATTCCGCCGTGAAAGGGCGATGTC
>CAMWRL010000009.1 GCA_947176685.1 uncultured Ruminococcus sp.
CATATATGAAGATATTCATTTCAAGTTCTTCCGAAGTTTTTTGTATAAGCTCTGTCAGTTCGTTGGGATTTTCGGCAAGTCCGGAGTTGTCAAGAAAACCGCTGTTTGCCGAATTGCCGTCAAAACCTTTTGCAAGGTCGGTTTTTGCAGCCGACTGAATGCCGAGCAGTCCGAATATCGCAACAATAAGTACGATATTTACTATAATTAAAACGGATTTTTTCATTACAGCAATGCACCTCCAAGCAATAAACCTATAAGAGCAACCCCGAGACCTACAGCCATACTGAAAAGTTTCAGTTTTGCCTTGTCAAGCGGCGGTGTGCCGGCTGTTTTTCCGGTCTGACCGTTTATCGCAAATTCGTACATTTTGTCATTATACTTATACGTCATAAACCATACCGGAAGCATTATATACTGCCATTTTGTGTTCATAATGTTGTAGTTTTCGCTGTTTACAGAAAGCGATGTATAACCTTTTGCACTGTCACGGACTATCTTCCTTGAAGCTTCAGAAGCCCTTTCACGTATACGGGGAAATACCTGCGGTTTGTCAACATCAAACTTATCCGCAAAGAATCCGCTTAAATATGACATGGAAAAATCTTTTAAATCCTTGTAGTCAAACGGTTCTATGGATTCCATGAGAACGTCTTCAATTTTGCTTGCGCCGTCTGCCAGAATGCCTTCCGCTGTTATATCCGCCTGACGGATTACGCTGAACTCCTTTACTTCCGTATACCTGTATTCGCCGGAAGTCCATGAGCGTTTCTGCTGACCTATCGCTGAAAAATCAGCTTTTACGTTGCAGTCGGCTATCCAGAAAGGTACATACAGTCCGGTCATTTTTTCAATCTGTTCCTGCGACTTGAAGTCTTCCGGAATAAACCATTTGCCTTTTACCCAGTCTTTGAAAGTATTTACAGCGTTTTCCCTTGTGTACCTGAAGCCTATTACTTTTTCGGGCTTGTATTTTCCTTTAAGCTTTCCGGCAAGTATTATAGGGTTATGGCAGTAGTAACAGAATAATGCAGTTTGTTCGTCATCCGTCATAATATCCGCACCGCAGCTCTGGCAGTGATATAAATTTGTATGTTCTTCAAATTCCTGCTGTTCGTGAACCTGTTCGGGTGTAGGTACGTCAGTGTTTTCTGCGTTTATAGTCTGCATGTCCTCAAGCGTAAACTCGCTTCCGCAGTATTCGCAGCCGAATTTCTGCGTATCAGGCATAAATTTAAGGTCTGCATTGCAGTTGGGACATTTATACTCTATTATTTCAACCTGTTCCAAATAAAACCACTCCTTACAACTCATTTGTAATAAATATAGCATATTGAAAATTTTTTTGCAATAGAAATCACAAAATATATCTGTTTAACTTCCGTTTTTGGGAAATTTTGCTTTTTTACTTCAACCGATGCTTGACATATTTGGTGAAATATGTTATAATTACTGCATTGATTGAAAAAATTTTTGAAAAAAGAAAGGGATGACGATATTATGAAGTACAAATTCTCATCAGTTACTCCGGAAATCCGGAAACTTGCCGAAAAGTCACTTGACGGCTACAAAATAAATCCGGAACTTTATATGCAGTATGATGTAAAACGTGGTCTCCGTGACCTTGACGGCAACGGCGTTGTTGCAGGTCTCACAAATATCAGTACTATAAAAGTCCTCGACAAGGGAGACGGTATGCCTAATCACGGTGACGGCAAACTCTATTACAGGGGCATTGATGTTGAAGATATTGTTTCCGGCTTTATCAAGGAAAAACGTTTCGGTTTTGAGGAAACTATTTATCTGCTGCTTTTCGGCACTATGCCGTCAGAACACGAACTCACTGAATTTAAACAGATTCTTGCGGACTTCCGTGAACTTCCCACAACATTCACAAGGGACGTTATTATGAAAGCTCCCAGCGACAATATGATGAATACCCTTGCTAAAAGCGTTCTGGCTCTGTACTCTTACGACGAGGACGCTAATAATATCGCTGTTCCCAACGTTATGAGACAGTGCATTGAACTTATTACACTTTTCCCTGTACTTGCAGTGTATGGTTACAACGCCTACAAATATTACAACAGCGGCGGCAGTCTTTTCTTCCACGACCCCGACCCCTCTCTATCTATCGCTGAAAATCTCCTTTATATGCTCCGTCCCGACAAAAAGTATTCAGAACTTGAAGCCCGTATACTTGACCTTGCGCTTGTGCTTCACGCTGAACACGGCGGCGGCAACAACTCTACTTTTACGGTACATGTCGTATCGTCTTCCGGAACTGATACCTATTCCGCTATTGCTGCGGCTCTTGGTTCTCTCAAAGGTCCTAAGCACGGCGGCGCAAACATAAAAGTCGCTATGATGTTTGACGATATGAAAGAAAACGTTTCCGACTGGACTGACGAAGATGAAGTAAAGTCCTATCTGAAAAAACTTCTCCATAAAGAAGCTTTTGATAAAGCCGGACTTATTTATGGTATGGGACATGCTGTATATTCACAGTCCGACCCCCGTGCCAAAGTCTTCAAGGGATTTGTTGAAAAACTTTCAGCTGAAAAAGGCAGGGAAGATGAATTCGCTCTCTATTCACTTGTCGAAAAACTCGCTCCGGAAGTTATCGCCGGTGAAAGACGTATTTTCAAGGGCGTATGCGCAAATGTGGATTTCTACAGCGGATTCGTATACAGAATGCTCGGAATTCCGGACGAACTCTTTACACCTATATTTGCAGTTTCAAGAATTTCCGGCTGGTCTGCCCACCGCATTGAGGAACTTATCAACTCAAACAAAATTATCCGTCCGGCTTACAAGGCTATCTCTCCTATGCACGAATACACCGATATGGAAAACCGTATGGATTGATTTTTTATGAAAGGAAATAAAAAAATGAATAATTCAACTCAGCTTTTAAACTTCAACGGTCTTACCTGCGTAAGACTACAGGCTGGCGGTTACGAAGCCCTCATCGCTTACGAGGTAGGCTCCAACGTTATCCGTCTCAGGAACAACAAAAACAATATGGAGTTTTTCCGTTTCAGTCCCGACAACACCGCTGACGACATAAAGCAGTCCGCCGAAGTATGGGGACTTCCGACTCTCTATCTTCCCAACCGCTTTGCTGATGGTGTGCTTAAGACTTCCGATGCTGTATATAACCTGCCCGTTAACGAAAAAGTTCCGTACAACAACCATATTCACGGATTTCTCCACAAGAGGGAACACGAAGTTATTGAACACAATGCAGACGCTAATTGTGCATGGCTGAAAACACGTTACATCTATGACGAAAAAGACGAATTTTTCCAGTATCTGCCGGTAAAATTCACTGCTGAATATACATTCACGCTTTCCGAAAACGGTCTGGAACAGAATATTAAATTCACAAACAATTCGGACGTTGTACTTCCGATGTCGCTCGCTTCACACACAACAATCAATGCGCCTTTCGTTGACGGTGCTGAGGAAAGCAATATAAGACTTACTGTACCGATAGGCAAAAAGTGCGAACTCAATGACCGTTGTCTGCCTACGGAAGTACTCCGTTCTCCGGAAGCTTACGACCTTGAATACAAGAACGGTACAAAATGTCCTGTACTTCAGGTATGCGACAACGATATGTATTTCGGCGAGTGTACAACTCTTGACGGTCAGCAGTTTCACGGCGTGATTGCAGAAGACGTTGCAAGCGGCAAAAAACTCTGTTATGAAGTCTCTGACGAATATAAGTTCTGGATTATATGGAATGACAGGGGATTCAATCATTATTTCTGTCCCGAACCTATGACGGCTATGATTGACGCACCTAACCTTTCGCTTCCGGCTGATATGACAGGCTATGTTGAAGTAAAGCCCGATAATACATTTACCTCATACCAGAGGTTTTTCAGCCGTTGAATAATTTCAAATAGTTTTACTGTCTGTATGATTTTTTTGTCATATTGCACAAAAATTTGCTGAAAAATCGTACACAGGAATTTTTCGCTAATCTATTGTAATAAAATGAAAAGTATGATATAATGTTAGAAAATGCGGTATGCTATCGCTTTTTTCAGGAACTGAAATATCGTTCAAAATGTAATAAAAAGGAGTAATTCAATTATGCAGAAGTTCGGTTTTTTTGATGACGCCAACAAGGAATATGTCATCAATACACCAAAAACACCTTATCCGTGGATTAACTACCTCGGTACTCAGGACTTTTTCTCCCTGATTTCAAATACCGCCGGCGGTTATCACTTCTTCAAGGACGCCCGTCTCAGAAGAATCACCCGTTACCGTTATAATAATGTTCCTGTTGATATGGGCGGACGTTATTTCTATATCAACGACAACGGCTCTGTATGGTCTCCCGGCTGGTCTCCCGCAAAGGCTGACCTTGATGAATATGAATGCCGTCACGGTATGGGCTATACAAAGATTCACGGTGCTAAGGACGGTCTGTCCGCTGACGTTACTTTCTTTGTTCCGCAGAACTATCAGGGCGAAATCCAGAGAGTAACTCTCAAAAATACAGGTTCGGACAAAAAGTCCTTCACACTGTTCTCCTTCATTGAGTGGTGTCTCTGGAATGCTCAGGACGACAGCACTAACTTCCAGAGAAACTTCAATACAGGTGAGGTTGAAGTTGAGGGAAGCACACTCTTCCACAAGACAGAGTACAAGGAAAGACGTAATCACTTCGCTTTCTATACTGTAAACAGTCCTATTGACGGTTATGACGCTGACAAGGAAGCTTTCATGGGTCTTTACAACGGTTTTGAAAATCCGCAGGCTGTAGTTGCCGGCAAGTCGACCAATACTGACGCTGACGGCTGGTCTCCTATCGCTTCTCACTCAATCAACATTACCCTTGAAGCAGGCGAATCCAAAGACCTTATTTTCATTCTTGGTTATGTTGAAAACCCTGTCGATGAAAAATTCAATGCTGACGGTACTATGAACAAGTCCCGTGCTTATGCTATGATTGAACAGTACAACACAGTTGAAAAGGTTGAAGCCGCATTTGAAGCCAACAAGCAGATGTGGGACGAACTTCTCGGCAAGTACAACGTTAATACTCCTGACGAAAAAATGAACCGTATGGTTAATATCTGGAATCAGTATCAGTGTATGGTAACTTTCAATATGTCACGTTCTGCTTCTTACTTTGAAAGCGGTATCGGTCGTGGTATGGGCTTCCGTGACTCCAATCAGGACTTGCTCGGTTTCGTTCACCAGATTCCCGACAGAGCAAGGGAACGTCTTATTGACCTCGCATCTACTCAGTTTGAAGACGGCGGCTGCTATCACCAGTATCAGCCTCTCACAAAAAAAGGTAATGACGAAATCGGCGGCGACTTCTCCGATGACCCACTGTGGATGATTCTTTCTGTTGCCGCTTACATCAAGGAATCAGGCGACTATGCTATCCTTGACCAGCTCGTGCCTTACGATAACGATGAGGGCAAGGCTCAGCCGATGATGCACCACCTCAAACAAAGTTTCTACAGAGTATGCACTAATGTAGGTCCTCACGGACTTCCGCTTGCTATGCGTGCTGACTGGAATGACTGTATCAATCTTAGCTGCTGGTCTTATGAACCCGGCGAATCTTTCCAGACATCTACTTCCCCGAAGTACGGCGAGGACAAGTATTCAAAGGTTGCAGAATCACTCATGGTTGCAGGTCTCTTTACATATGCAGGTCCTGCTTACGTTGAACTCTGCAAGAAGATTGGCGATATAGAAGAAGCTGAAAAGGCTCAGGCTGAAATCGACAAGATGAAGTCCAACATCATGGAATACGGTTTCGACGGCGAATGGTTTATCCGTGCTTACGATGACCTTGGCAGAAAAATGGGTTCAAGCGAATGCGAAGAAGGTAAAATCTTTATCGAACCGCAGGGATTCATGGTTATGTCAGAAGTCGGCAAGGAAGTTGGCGCAGACATCAAGGCTCTTGACAGCATTGACAAGTACCTCAATACTGAACACGGTCTTGTACTCAATAATCCTGCTTTCACAAAGTACTATCCGGAATTTGGCGAAATCTCTACATACCCCGGCGGTTACAAGGAAAATGCCGGTATTTTCTGTCACAATAACGCATGGATTATCTGCGCTGAAGCTTATGCAGGTCGTGGCGACAAGGCATTTGAATACTACAGCAAAATCGCTCCGGCTTACAGGGAAGAAAAATATTCCGACCTCCACAGAACTGAACCGTATGTATACGCTCAGATGATTGCCGGTAAAGACGCAAAGCGTCACGGTGAGGCAAAGAACTCATGGCTTACCGGTACTGCCGCATGGAATTTCGTAGCAGTTTCACAGTACATTCTTGGTATCGCTGCTGACTGGGACGGTCTTAAAGTTAACCCGTCCATCCCGCACGAGTGGGACGGCTTCACTGCTGTAAGAAAGTTCCGTGGTGCTACCTACAACATCACTGTCAAGAACCCCGACCACATTTGTCAGGGCGTTAAGTCAATGACTGTTGACGGTCAGGCTGTTGACGGAAACGTTATTCCGGCTGCTGCTGACGGCGTTCACGAAGTTGAAGTTATTATGGGTTAATTCCATATCGTAAATAATAAAGGACTGTTTCGTCTTACGACGAAGCAGTCTTTTTTTGTGCATAATAAAAGACGGATTCCGAAAAATCCGCCTTTTTATTATTTTACAAGCCTAATAACTGTTTTTTCTTTACATCAAATTCTTCTTGTGTGATAATGCCATTGTCCAGCATTTCTTTTAATTTCTTAATTTGTTCAAGATTGTCACCGCTTGTATTTGTCGGAATATTTGCATCAACAGGCTTATTTGATTCTTTATACGCCTTTATTGCCTCTAAAGTTTTATCAACAAATTCAGTGGCATTATGTACACACATGAAACAAATCAGTCCTGACGAGGTACGGATTGTAATAGTTTCACCGCCGAAAAATTTGTCTTTAATTCCGTTTTTTATTGCAATACTGTCTATTTTTTCAATTGGCAGTTTCAGAAATTTATTTGAAAAAAGCTTTTTTCTGTTTCCTATTATTCCATCTTTGCTAAGTTCAAGCGAACAACGTTTTATAATAGATTTTGTTAACTTAGCAAATAGAAAGAAAATAATAATTAAGCCAATTGTTACCAAAAACATTACAATTGCAATTTCAAGAGCAATACCAATGTGGTGATTTAAGGAAGGTTCTTCTCCAAAAATATCATGATACATTTCAGAATATGAATTATAGTCTGAAAAATAGCAATCTATAAAATCCAACTCATCATATTTTATACTGTTGAAGTCATAATCGCTATATATTTCAAGTCCAAATATGTTGTAATAATCCTTATCATATTTTATATACCAATTACCGAAGGATTTGGATGTATGTGCATCTAAATCACTTTTTACAGGTATAATCAATAAAAGTCCTATTATAACGATTATACCAATAATTACTGATACTATATGTTTAAATTTTTTTGGAAATTTAAGTTTCATCTCAGCTCTACAAATTGTATCTTCCATATTTTTATAATTCCTTTTTATTAGTTATTTCTTCTATTTTTAAAGCAGTTTCACAAAGTCTGCGGACTGCCTCGACGAAATTTGGTATTTCGTTTCTGTGCTGATACTGTTCAATATTCTTGACGATTTTTCTGTCACGCTCACTATCATTAAATGTTAAACCTTTTGACATATTATTCACCTCCTATAATTATATTTGAAAAAATTTCCCCTTTACAAATACATTATATCATTTCAGATGTTCAAAAATTTCATAACCAGAAAATTTTTCTTTCATCTTTAGTACTGTTAAGTGCTAACATTTATATTGTACCACAAAAATATGCTAAAGTCAATGTATAGCTGTTTTTTTTCAGAAAATCAGCATATTCTACAAATAACGGAGATGATTTTTGTGTATTTTCAACGGCTCAGGGATTTGCGTGAAGACATGGATATGAATCAGACGCAGGTTGCGGAAATTCTTAAAACAAAACAGACTGTCTATTCACGTTATGAACGTGGTTTTCAGACAATTCCCGTAGAACATCTTATAACACTGGCAGATTTTTATGGTGTTTCAACTGACTATATTCTTGGTCGCACAAACGTAAAGGAGGTAAACAAATAACACATTAATATTTACCGTGTTACCTTAATATGATATTATTTTATATGTTCTGTTTCACATCATGGTGAAACAGATTTTTTCATATTCAGAATTTTATAACCGTACTTGACGGAAATTTTCTTATATGTTATAATTTTACTGTATTTTATTTGAAAGGTGTTTTTTATTTGAAATCTGACTTTTTTCGGGGTATGTCACACGGCATACCAATAGCACTCGGTTATCTTTCTGTTTCGTTCGGATTCGGAATAAAAGCAGTAAACGCAGGTTTATCGGTTTTGACCGCCTCTGCGATTTCAGCAACAAATCTTACTTCTGCCGGACAGGCTGCCGGAGTTGACGTAATCGCCGTTGGCGGTACGCTTATTGAAATGATTCTTGTCCAGCTCACTATTAATATAAGATATTCTCTTATGGCGTTATCTCTCTCCCAGAAGCTTGACAGGAAATTTTCACTTCCTCACCGACTTTTTGCGGCTTACGGAATAACTGACGAAATTTTTGCAGTATGTTCCGCCCAAAAACAGAAACTTACGCCTGCTTATATGTACGGTATGATTCTGATAGCGGCTGTCGGGTGGGTTACTGGTACGGCTCTGGGTGCAGCAGCCGGACAACTTCTGCCGGACAGTATTTCCAATGCTTTGGGGATTGTCCTCTATGGAATGTTTATTGCCGTTATCGTTCCGCCTGCACGTAAACAATTCAGTGTACTTATAGTTGTACTTCTTTCAGCTCTGATTAGTGTTATGTTCAGATTCCTGTTAACCAATGTTTCTTCCGGTTTTGCCGTAATCATAAGTGCTGTTGTAGCGTCCGTTATAGGTGCGGCATTTTTTCCGGTCAGGGAGGACAGTCAATGAAAGTTGTTTTATATATAATCGTAATGGCTGTTGTTACATACCTGATACGTATGATTCCCTTTGCTTTCTTCCGCAGGAAAATTAAATCACGTTTTTTCAGAAGCTTTTTATATTATATACCCTATGCGGTTCTGAGTGCTATGACTATTCCGGCTATCTTCTACAGTACCGGAAATATCGTTACTGCCATTGTCGGAACAGTTACGGCTTTTGTGCTGTCGTACTTTAATTTACCGCTTATTGTCGTGGCACTTTCCGCAACCGCTGCGGCTTTTATTTCCGGTATTATATTATTATGAATTTTTTATCTTCGGAAAATTGTTTATATTAAACAGTTTTCCGGAGTTTTTTTGTGCAGATATACAAATCTTAAAAAATTTTTTTCAATATTCAACGGTTTTCCATTGAAAAACCCCCTTTTTCTGCCCCCTTATGAACGGTGATTCTGTTCATAAAATGAAAGGAGGTTTTTTATTTTTGCCTGTACGTAATTCCAAATCTTTTGCTTTCTGCTGCTACTATGTTATGCTTGGTGACATCACGGAAGCCGCTGTAAGGGCAGGTTTCAGCAGAAATAACGCCCTCACTGAGGGTATAAAGCTTCTGGAGTCCGAAAACTGCCGGAAAACTATTTCACGTCTTAAAAATACCCTTTCCGATTACGGCAACGTTTCCGCAGGTCTCAAACGCCTTGCTTTCGGAAACTGCTCCGACGCTGTATATCTGGTGTTTGCGGACGAACTTCCTCCGTCCGACGTTATTGAACGTCTTGACCTTTTCAATGTCTCCGAAATAAAAAGGGTCAAGGGCGGCGGAGTTGAAGTCAAGCTCTTTGACAGGCTGAAAGCTCTCGAAAAACTTTTTGAACTTGAAAACTCTTTCTCCGACAGGGACAAAGCCGCTGATTTAATCAAGGCTCTTTCCGATTCGGCTGAGGACGGTGAACCTGTTGACAATTAACAAGCTTTCAAAAAAACAAAAACTTACTATGAACTGGTGGAAAAATCCAAAGTACTCCGATTATGACGCCGTTATATGTGACGGCGCTGTAAGAAGCGGCAAAACTCTTTCAATGTCTCTAGGGTTTGTATTCTGGGCTTCGTCAAGTTTTCAGGGAAACGCTTTCGCCGTATGCGGCAAAACCGTTACTTCACTGCGCCGCAACGTCATTACTCCTCTTATACCCGTCTTGAAAGAATACGGCTTTACGTGCGTTGAAAAAGTTAGTAGAAACTACATTGACATTACTTTTCTCGGTAAAACAAATCGTTTCTATCTGTTCGGCGGTAAGGACGAGGGTTCGGCTTCTCTTATTCAGGGTATGACACTTTCGGGCGTTTTCCTTGATGAGGTCGCTTTAATGCCACGCTCTTTTGTTGAGCAGGCTCTTGCAAGATGTTCTGTCAATAACTCAAAAATGTGGTTCAACTGCAATCCCGACAATCCCTCCCACTGGTTCTACAACGAATGGATTAAAAAATCGTCTCAGAAAAACGCCCTTTATATTCACTTCACTATGGACGACAACCCGTCTCTTTCCACAAAACTCAAAAACCGTTATAAACGTCTTTACTCCGGTACTTTCTATGACCGTTTCGTGCTTGGCAAGTGGACGGCTTCGGAAGGTATCGTATACACTATGTTCAACAAGGAACTCCACGTTTACAGCGGTGATGTACAGTGCGAACGCTTTGTTATATCATGCGATTACGGTACAGTTAATCCGTCTTCTTTCGGTTTGTGGGGACTTTACAACAACGTCTGGTACAGAATCAGGGAATACTATTATTCCTCGAAAAAAACAGGCGTTTCCCGTACAGACGAGGAACATTATACTGCTCTTGAAAATCTTGCCGCAAATCTTAATATCAGTCGGGTTATCGTTGACCCGTCTGCCGCAAGTTTTATTGAGTGTATCCGCAGACACAATAAATTCAGAGTGGTTAAAGCCAACAACGATGTAATTACTGGTATACGTCACGTAAGCACCGCACTCAAACAAAACAAACTGCGTTTCAATGAAAGCTGTACAGACATTATAAGGGAGTTTTCACTCTACTGCTGGAATGAAAAATCGGGCAATGATGCTCCTGTCAAGGAAAATGACCACGCTATGGACGATATGCGGTATTTTGTTATGTATATTCTTGTAAATGACAATAAGGACGATTTTTACGCTATCTCCGTAGCAAGATAATAAAACTTTATCACCGTTCAAATATTTTTTAAAGGAGGAAAAATGAAATTCTTTAAAAAGAAATCCATACCGGAAGCTTCTCCGGAATTTACTGCCGCTTACCGCAATTCAGCTCTGCCAATGCGTTTTCCGGACGTTATAGAGCCTTTTGAAAAAGAACTCTATGACCGTTTAAGAAATGCTGTTCCGATTATTGATGCGGCTCTTATGAAAATTATCCGTCTGACCGGAGGTTTCAAAGTCGTATGCTCTGACGAAAGACTACAACCGGAACTTGATAATTTTCTGGACAGCATTCTTACTTATGGAAGTGCAGTCGGTGAAATAGTCCCCGATTCTTCCGGAAAGTCTGTCGCAGGCTTATGGAACGGCGATGTTTCAAAAATAACCATCTCATATGGTTCAAATCCGTTCTGCCGTAAGTATTCCATAAGAGACAACAGCGGTCACGAAAAAATCATTCCGCACCCCGAAAGGATTATGTATTCCGCACTTACAGGTGGCAGACCGCTTTTGCGTGGCGTTCCTGCACTTACAAGTATTCTGATGAGGATTTACGAATGTATCGGACAGAATTTTGACCGTGCCGGAAACGTCCGCTATGCCGTGACTTACAAACCGTCGTCCGAAAACGAGTACACCTATTCCCGTGAACGTGCCGTGCAGATTGCCAAAGAATGGTCTGACGCTATGAAATCTTCTGCCGGAGGTCAGGTCAAGGACTTTGTGGCAGTCGGGGATGTTGACATTAAAGTAATCGGTGCGGAAAATAAACTCTTTGATACTAATATTCCGGTGCGTCAGCTTCTGGAACAGATTATATCAAAGTTATCAATACCGCCGTTCCTGCTCGGTCTTAACTGGAGCTCTACTGAAAGAATGTCTTCACAACAGGCTGATATTCTTACTTCTGAAATGGAGTATTACCGCCGACTGCTTACTCCGGTGATATGCAGTATCGCTGAAGCTTTTGTTTACTCAACAGGAAACAATGCCGTTTGTCGTGTCGAATGGGACAACATCAACTTACAGGACGAGTCAGCCCTCGCCGAAGCACGCCTTAAAAACGCTCAGGCAAGGGAAATTGAAATGCGTCTTGAAAATCTTATCTGACTTTATTATGGAGGTATGTTTTTATGTACAATGATATTAAACTTGAAAAAGGTCTTTACAATCTCAGTGAAAAATCTTTCACTTCTGCTCTTGAGGAACTCGACCCGTCTTCCGCTTACTGCGGTACTCCTATGGAAAAGCTTGACGCTTTTGAAAGACAGCTCAAGCGTTTCAACATCAGAATCGCCGGTCAGGGCTGCGACCGTGTGGAAAAGTTCTTTACCTCAACCGAAAGTGCTGTACTCTTTCCGGAATTTGTTACACGCTGTATCAGAAAGGGCTTTGAGGAAACTATTCTTTCCTCAGTATGCGCCGCACAGACTGTAAGCGGAAGCTCTCAGTATCTCGGCTGCGTACTTGATGATACTGCTGAATATACTACTTCTGCACAGGCTGCAACGCTTCCGACAGCTACCGTCAAGGAAAGTACTACCGCTATCACCCTTTCAAAATACGGCAGACTTATCAACGCTTCATATGAGGCTGTACGTCAGCAGAGACTTGACGTTTTCGGCGTAATGCTCAGAAGTATCGGCGTTAAACTTGCTGTTGCCGTTGTCAAGAGTGCCGTTAATGTCCTCAAAACCGGCGCAGATTCTGTTACAGCAACATCACTTACTTATGACGCTCTCGCAAAACTTTATGGAAGTTTCGACTGCTTCAATATGACCACTGTACTTGCTTCTCCGGCTTCTGCTTCAAAGATTGTCGCTATGGAACAGCTTTCAGATACTTCCGCAGACGCAGACGGTAAAATGGTTCTCCCGTTCGGCTCTGAACTCATCAAGACTTCCGCCGTTGCCGAAAACACCATTATCGGTCTGGACAGGAATTTTGCTCTTGAATTTGTCACAAGTTCAAATCTCGTTATGGAAACCGACAAGCTTATTGACCGTCAGCTTGACCAGATTACAGTGTCCATTACCTGCGGCTTCAGAAAAATCACTCCCGATGCCGTAAAGGTTCTTACAATCTCCTCCTCCACGTAAGAGATTTTCTACAGGGGAACGTATTTTTTATACGTTCCCTTGAATTGAATGAAAGGACGGTTTTTTATGAATAAAGAAACTCTTGAAAAAATAAACAAGTTCACCCGAAGACCCTTTACAGAGGATGAAATTTATACTTTTTCCGTCATTCTCTGCGACAACGACATTGACCGTGACTATGAACGTTTTTCCGGAAACGCTCTTGAAACGCTTGCTAAAAGCTTTGTCGGAAAAACGGGTATTTTTGACCACAACCCGACCACTTCAAACCAGAATGCACGCATATTTGATACCGAAATCGTTACAGACGGTTCACGCAAAACAAAAACAGGTGAATCCTATAAATATCTCAAAGCAAATGCGTATATGGTTCGCACTGCTGACAACGAAACTCTTATTTCAGAAATTGACGGCGGTATCAAAAAAGAAGTAAGTATTTCGTGCAGTGCCGCAAGCCGTAAGTGTTCGATATGCGGAAACGACAGGTCAGCAGGCGGCTGCGCACACATAAAGGGCAGAATGTACAGCAATAAAATGTGTCATACTGTTTTGGACAACATTACTGACGCTTATGAATGGAGTTTTGTTGCCGTGCCTGCTCAGGTCAACGCAGGCGTTACAAAACGTTCCGCAAATTATGGAAACATTTCTGCACACTCCGAAACAGATATTACCGCCGCTGATAACGAGTTACGCCGTGATATTTGTCGTCTGGCTTTCTTTACAGGCGGAAAAACCGCTGTTGATAACGCTATGATTTCCGCTGAATGTATGAATACCAGTCAGCTTATAAATATGAAAAAGTCTTTTGAAAAGAGTGCGTTGTCAAACGGAATTGAAGTCCAGCTTATGCCCGACAAGGATAATGATTTTTCCGCTGACGAATTTTCAATGAAATAAGAGGTGCATTTTATGAATATCGAATCTATCAAAACACTTTTCACGCTTTTTTCCGGTGAGGACGTTTCTGAAAAATACACTCCTCTTATAACGCTTTCCGTTTCGGAAGTCGAAAAAATGTTGCTTCCTGAAGCAGACCCTTCGGATATAAGACTTGATTTTCTTTGTGCCGCTGTTGTAAATCACCGTCTGCAACAGATTAATTCAGCCCGTGAACGCTCTGAATTTACCGTTGCCGGAAAAATGCTTACAGTTTCTCAGAACACAGCCCTTGCGTATTCTGAAAAGCTTCTGCGTGACTATATGAATCTCTGTTCGGAACTCATAAGGCAGAAAACTTTTGTATTTATGGGCTTTTCGGATATGTCGGAGGAATGATTTATGATTAATTCTGTCATAAATGAAATTATACAGAAAATTTCCCGAAACGGTACAGTACCGGTTTACAGTTCATTTGACGCAGTTTCGGTTGAAAGAAAAAACAGACATTTTTTTACAATTGTCGGTGTTGACTCCTTTGAACTCCAGACGCCTATTTATTCGGAGTTTACAATATTCGCACCCTATAAGGCTGACGTTGATATAAACGTTACTGCTCCGGAAAGCTGTCCTCTACGGAATTTATACGAATATTTTTCCGAAAACATAAAGCCTGCTGTTATGGAAATCTCTGGTATGAACTGTTCAATGAAAAAGGTTTCCGTTAAACACGACTCCAATATAAACCGCTTTGTACTTACCGCAAGGCTTTCCGTAAGCGGTATTGACAGGCTTGAAAGGAGCAGCGAATGAGCGTTATAAATCCACGGGAATCAGTTCCTGTTACAATCGGAAATGTCACTTTGTACTGCGAAAAATTCAAGGCTTCAGGCATAAAGGCTTTTTCTGAACAGAATACGGTTTCCGGAAACGAAATTATAACTAATTCCGGAAAAAAAGCTGTACGGATTATTTTAAACGGAAGAATAATATGCGATAATTCCATGGATTTTCTTGTAAGCGTAAACAACCTTATGTACAGTACTGAAAAATTCAGTATAGAATATAAAAATACAGTTTTCGGACAGTGTCAGGTGCAGTCCTTTGTCGTGGATGACCGGAATGAAGATTTCATTTCGGCTGTCGTAACGCTGATAACTACGGAAGTATCAACGAAAAGCGGTGAATCAGAATGAATGTGAATATTATACTTAAAAATTCTGACGGTTCTGAAATGAGTTATGATAAAATTCTTTCTTTTTCATTCCACAAGGACATTTACCAGTCATATACATCATTGGGAGCAAGGTTTTCCGGAGATATTTCAGCACCGGAAAACGTTACCGAAATTATTTTAACAATAGACAACAGGACTGTCCATCACGGACTTGCAGACAATATTTCTGTTACAACATCTGCCGGCGGTTCGGTTATTTCGGTTTCGTCAAGAAGTTTCACCTCCCTGCTTATCCAGAACCAGATTGAAACAGGTCTGAAAACGGATATTTCAATAAACGACCTGATAGGAAGTTTCTATACACTTCCCTATGTAACGCATCAGGACAGTTCGTCAAAAAGTTATATCTATATAAAAAGCAACTCAAATATGTGGGACGGCATTGTTAATATTGCGTATAAGATTCACGGAACGTACCCCTATATCAGAGGAACTAATCATATTATGCTGTCTCCGGTTGAAAATCCGTATCTGTTTGAATATTCCGACAGCGATATTATTTCAAGAGGAATTGCCACAGCTGAAAAACGTCTGATGAGTCATTTTCATATGTCAGATTTAAACGGCGATTACGGAGAGTTTGAACTTGAAGACAATGATGTTATTTCACATAATATCGTCCGTCATCGTTTCTTTGAACTGGACAGGCAGTTTCTGTATAATCCGCAGCAGGCTCTTGAATACCGTTCAAAGTATTCGTCACGAGGCAGAAAAAAAGTTTTCTGCACATACAGCGGTTACAGGGGCGAAGACCTGTCCGATACGGCGGCTTTCGGCACGGTACAGAACAAACGCATAGGCACAATCACAATAACTGGAAGCAGTTCCGGAATAATCACGGAAATAGGCGTGTATAAGGACAAGTTTCTCGAATGATATTTTCAGCATACAGTATATAAAGGGTATAGCCCTTTAAAAAAATAATCGGGAGCTTTTTATGGAAAACCTTACCGGAATGGACACCCTCAGGGAGGGGGACAAAGGACAGGTTGAAAAAATGCTTGTCAGCGGAAAAATGCGCAGCCGCTTGTGTGACCTTGGACTGATAGAGGGAACGTGTATTGAATGTCTGCACAAAAATCACGGACTTTCGGCTTATCTGATAAGGGGGGCGGTTATTGCCCTGCGTAAGGAAGACACTTCAGTTATAACTGTCAGAAAAACAAAAGCTGATACATGATAACAAGTGTATCAGCTTTTTTGATATATGGAATGGGTTTCCGTTGTAAAATGCTGTTTTCTGAATCTGTTATGCGGATACATTCATAGGAAAGGGGGGATTTTAAACGGATAAGCTTCTACAGACAATTTTCGCTGTAATATGTGCTGTCTGCGGATTTCTATGGGGAACGCCTGACGGTTTGCTGTATGCGCTGATAGCCTTTATGGTTCTGGACTATGTAACGGGACTTATATCTGCGTATATATACAAAAATATTTCATCTGTTATAGGTTTCAGGGGCATAGCGAAAAAAGTCTTTATAATGGTACTTGTAGCAGTCGGACATGTCCTTGATTCAAGAGTGATTGGTGACGGGACGGTTTGCCGTTCGGCTGTTATAGGTTTTTACATAGCCAACGAGGGGATTTCGATTCTTGAAAACTCCGGAAAAATCGGGCTGCCGCTGCCCGAAAAACTTCTGGACGTTCTGAAACAGCTCAAAGAAAATGAAAAAAAGTAAAAAAGATTCCCTTTGTCCGGTCAGAACAAGGGGAATTTTTTTGTTGACAGAAAATATTGCCAAAAAAGCCGGACTTATAATATCCGGCTTTGATTTTTCATATTTGTGTGGAATAGTTCGGAGCTTCTTTAGTGATGTAGATGTCATGCGGGTGACTTTCCTTAAGACCTGCTCCGGTAATCTTTATAAACTGTGCCTTTTCGTGGAGTTCCGGAATAGTTTCACAGCCGCAGTAGCCCATTCCTGAACGTATACCGCCGACAAGCTGGAAAATTGTATCAGCAACGTCACCTTTGAAAGGCACACGACCCTCAACGCCTTCCGGAACGAGTTTCTTAGCACCTTCCTGAAAATATCTGTCAGTAGAGCCGTTAGCCATAGCACCGAGACTGCCCATACCACGATATACTTTGAACTGTCTGCCCTGATAGATTTCAGTTTCACCGGGGGCTTCCGAACAGCCTGCAAGCAGTGAACCGAGCATTACAACGTTGGCACCAGCCGCAAGAGCCTTTACAATATCGCCCGAATATTTTATACCGCCGTCGGCAATAACCGGAATACCGTATTTCTGGGCAACGCATGCAACGTCATAAATTGCAGTAATCTGCGGTACGCCGATACCTGCAACAACTCTTGTCGTACAGATAGAACCCGGACCTATACCAACCTTAACGCAGTCTGCACCGGCTTTTATGAGGTCTTCAGCAGCGGCGGCAGTAGCGATATTTCCGGCAATAACCGGAATATCCGGATAAGCTTCCTTGACCATTTCAAGACATTTGAGAATATTTGCACTGTGACCGTGTGCGGAGTCAAGGACAAGTACATCAACCTGAGCTTCAATAAGAGCCTTTGCCCTGTCAAGAACGTTTGCGGTTACGCCGATAGCCGCACCGCAGAGAAGTCTTCCACGGCTGTCACGGGCGGAGTTGGGGTACTGTACGGACTTTTCAATATCCTTGATAGTGATGAGACCTTTGAGAATGCCGTAATCATCAACAATCGGAAGTTTTTCGATTTTGTGTGAACGGAGAATTTCCTGAGCCTGTTCAAGAGTAGTACCGACAGGAGCAGTAATTAAATTATCCTTTGTCATCACTCCGGAAATCTTTGCGCTGAAATCATCAAGGAAACGCATATCCCTGTTGGTAATAATTCCGACAAGCTTATTGTTTGCATCAACAATCGGAACGCCCGAAATCCTGTATTTACCCATAAGTTCATCAGCGTCTGCAACAATATGGTCTTCTGTCAGTGAAAACGGGTCAACGATAACACCATTTTCGGAACGCTTTACCTTATCAACTTCTTCTGCCTGCTGTTCGATAGTCATATTCTTGTGGATAATGCCGATACCTCCCTCACGGGCAATAGCAATAGCCATACGGGAATCAGTAACAGTATCCATAGCAGCAGTCATAACCGGCGTATTAAGACGGATAGTCTTGGTAAGATTTGTACCGAGCTTAATCATATTAGGGGTGACATTTGATTTTGCAGGAATAAGCAGCACATCATCAAAGGTCAGACCCTCTTTCTGAAATTTACTGTTCATGTCAGTCAGCATAAAAGTTTCCTCCTTACAAAAATTATTATCTTTAATGATACTCTTTTTTTGGCGTTATGTCAAGACTTTCGCAAAAACACAGATATAGAACTTTTCTGTATAAATCGGTTCTCTTTTGGCGAAAACGGCAATGACAAGAAAATTTTATAACATTCCGGAAGCCGCCGGAATTTTTCTGACTGCAATTATTTATTCTTTGTAGTCTGATAAAATATTTTTTACAATTCTTACGATTTCATTGTGTCTGTCGGTTATTTCCTGACGTATATATATGAAAGCCGGAAACATTGCCTGATTGTTTTCAGAAAGAGTTTCGCTGAAAAGTTCCCTTATATTTTTGTTCTGCCTGTGGATAAGGTTGAATCTTCTTTTGACATACTTTTCGAATTTTTCCTGTTTTCTTTCGATTTTGTCGAGCTTCTCCATAATCTTTACAAGCATGTCATTATAGTATGCTTCTATCTGCCTTGCCCTGAAATATGTATCAACCAGAAAATCATATACTTCCCATGCCTTGTCAGTATTGAGACTCTTGGCGTGGAGTAATGCGCCTTTTTCTGTCCAGAGATAGAGAACATTGACCCTAAGCGACGATTCGTCAAATTGACGAATCGTCTTGAACTTTTTAAGTTCTTCTCCAGTGAGGCGATAGAAGTGTATTCCCTCTATATAGCGGTCTTTGTTTCGAGTGAAATTCTTTGAGATAACCTTGACATCTGTTCCGTAAGCCTCCGCAAGCTGTACAGTTGTAAGCACTCGCTGTCCTTTCTGCTCAATCGGGTTGACTAAAAGTTTATACATAATTCATTCTCCTTTTTTGAGTATGTTTTAATAAGTTTTCTGTCCAGAGATAAAGATTATTTACATTTGGCAAAACGTCAATTTGACGTTTTGCGGTTTTAAACTCTCTAAGAGATTTACTTGTGAGGAGATAGAAGCGTATTCCCTCTATATAATAGAGAACATTGCCTCTGATTAACGAATCATCAATTTGATGATTCGTCTTAAATTCTTTGAGTATTTCGCCAGTAAGACGGTAGAAGTGCTTGCCCTCTATGTAGTATTTTCTGACTGCAATTATTTTTCTGTGTGGTCGGATAAAATATTTTTTACAATCCTTACAATTTCATTGTGTCTGTCGGTTATTTCCTGACGTATATATATGAAAGCCGGAAACATTGCCTGATTGTTTTCAGAAAGAGTTTCGCTGAAAAGTTCCCTTATATTTTTGTTCTGCCTGTGGATAAGGTTGAATCTTCTTTTGACATACTTTTCGAATTTTTCCTGTTTTCTTTCGATTTTGTCGAGCTTCTCCATAATCTTTACAAGCATGTCATTATAGTATGCTTCTATCTGCCTTGCCCTGAAATATGTATCAACCAGAAAATCATATACTTCCCATGCCTTGTCGGTATTGAGACTCTTAGCGTGGAGTAATGCGCCTTTTTCTGTCCAGAGATAAAGAGTGCGAATTTTACTTGAATTTGCAACCGTAAAATTTACGGTTGCAAAAAATCTCGTGAGTTCCTCACCTGTGGGGCGATAGAAGTGTACACCCTCTATGTAATGTGATTTATTGTTGTTAAAATTTTTTGAAATAACATCTCTGTTTGTTCCGTAAGCCTCCGCAAGCTGTGCAGTTGTAAGCACTCGCTGTCCTTTCTGCTCAATTGGATTAGCTAAAATTTTATACATAATTTATTTTCCTTTCTTGGCGATATTACGCAATTTTGATGAAACAAAAAACTGCCAATAATAAAAGTTACTGCAATTGATTTGCATTCGTCAAATTGACGTTCGCAAAAATTTTTTGAGTTCCTCACCAGCAAGCTGTGCAGTGTAAGCACTCACTGTCTTTTCTGTTTATTTTGGCGATATTACAGCAATTTTGTTGAAACAACAAAAAAACTGCCAATAACAAAAGTTACCGCAGTTAAAAAAAGTCTTGACAAACACTCTGTAACATGATATAATTATACAGTCATAGGGCGTATTGCTTACAAGCTATTCAATAGTTATTGTTGGTAACTTTTGTTTTAGTGTCTGTTATGGTGCTGGTAACACCTCTCAGACGGTAGGGATATTCCCTATGTTTTTTATTATACCACACGTTTCCGGAACTGTCAAGGACTATCATAAAATTTATATCATTATGAATTTTTTGGCTATATATCGAAGATGTAGTCTTGCACACAAAATACAAAAAAATTGCACGCAAAATACAAAAAAATCAG
>CAMWRL010000010.1 GCA_947176685.1 uncultured Ruminococcus sp.
GCATAAATATTCACAATACTGTCAATCAGGTGAAAATTTTTACATATAAAATTCATTTATATCTTACCGAAACCGCAGGCATATTTCACATTGGGGGTTTATAATACAGTCATACTAAAAACAAACACGATATATCTGAAAGGAACGTGACTTTATTATGAACGAATACAATAATATAAATCTTGATAACAACTCCCCGAAGCCTGAAAAACACACTCTCCGCAAAGTGTCAGCTTTTGTTATGGCTATGATGCTTGTTTCCGGCGGTTCAATCGCCGTTTACCGTGAACTGGCTGAAAAACCCGTTTCAGCAATTGCGGAAAGCGTTGAAACAAAGTCTTCCGTTTATGCAGACAATGTAAGTTTTATCAGAAATGCCGAAAATTCTGATATTCTTTCTACGGAGGAGATTGTACAAAAAATGCTGCCATCTGTAGTTGGTGTTGAATCGCAGTTTACAGTTACATCAAATGACAATGGTTACTATTATGGTTTCGGAAACGGTTTCGGAAATATGCCTTCCACCTCCAGTGCTACCGGAACGGGTACAGGCGTTGTGATTACAGAAGACGGCTATATTGTTACAAACGCTCACGTTATATATGACAGCGAATACGGTGCAGGACTTGCCGACAGTATAAAGGTTCTTATGAGTGACGACAATAGTTATGATGCAGAAGTTATCGGATATGATACGGACTGCGACCTTGCAGTACTTAAAATAGATGCTTCCGGACTCACTCCGGCAGAGTTCGGAGACAGTGACAGTCTTATGTTGGGAGAATCCGTAATAGCTATCGGAAATCCTCTCGGCTTTGACCTCAGAAATACTGTAACAAGTGGCATTGTTTCGGGACTCAACAGAAACATAACCATAAATGACAAGGCTATGAATCTTATCCAAACGGATACTGCTATAAATTCCGGAAACTCCGGCGGCCCTCTTATTAATAAAAAAGGTCAGGTTATTGGTATAAATTCTTCAAAGATGTCATCAGATTACGGTTCTGCAAGTATTGAAGGTATCGGCTTTGCTATTCCGTCAAATGAGACTTCCAGAATTATCGGTGACCTTATGGAATACGGCTATGTTACAGGAAAACCTCAGCTTGGTATAAGCTGTCAGGACGTTACGGAAAACATTTCACGTATGTACAATATGCCTGTGGGAATTTATATAACTGGAGTGTCGGAAAACAGTGCCGCCGAAAAAGCCGGATTACAGTCCGGAGATATTATAACAGCAGTTGACGGCGTTGAAGTTGCAACTGCCGACGAACTCAACACTCAGAAAAATACCCATACAGCCGGCGAGACAGTTGAAGTCACCTACATCAGAGGGGGCAGGGAAAAGACTGCTGAAATTACCCTTGATGAGGTTAAGAAAGATAAATAATACTCTCCTTTGAGTCATATACCGGAAAGACCGTCAGAAAATGACGGTTTTTTGGTTTAAAGATGACAACATTTTAAATAGTCTTAAAGAAATATCTTGAAATATTTTTGTTGTTCTTGACTAATCAAATCTTGTGTGCTATAATAAATTTATGACTTGCAGAAATGCCAGCCAGAAAATTTTATCAAGGACGTGATTTTTTTATGTCATCTAAAACCGTTTCAATGATTAAAAGTACTTCAACAACTGATAAAAAACTGATGTCAGTAGTCGCTCAGTTTTATATGAAGTTGCCCGAAGAAGTGATTGACCATGCAATTGAAAACCTTAGCCGTGACGCTAAACGAAAGGTTAAAAAAGAAAAACAGCTTGACAAGAAGATATTAATGGCACTGAATATGTCAGCAAATAAGTTTGCCGATGAAATTTATCAGTATCAGCGTGGAGGAATACTTTTTTCACCCGACGCTGAATATGATGATATTCTGTCATCGTACAACGGCGAAAACTGTATAATGAATACTGTACTTGTATTGAAAAAATTCTGCGACGGCTCTTTTGAAACCAAAACAATGTCGGATTTTCTGAAATCGGAACAGTTTACTAAAACGCTTGCAGACAATTACAATAATTATGAAGAAACTATTGAAACAGATGACGCTGTAGAAGAAGAACAGGAAACGGAACTTGCGGAAAGTCCTGAAATTCCTGAACTTCCGGAAATACCCGAAGCAGCAGAAGAAACTGTATTCTTGCCTGAAACTGATAATATAATTGCAGAAGTTCCGGCTGTACAGGAAATTCCGGAAGAACTTCCGATACCAGAAGAAACTTTCCTGCAAGTGCCGGAAAAATTAACAGAAAAACCAGAAAATACAGTTTCAAAGAAAAAGGCAAAGGAAAAAATAGTTTCATATTATATAGGTTATATTGAAAGGAGAGAAACTTATTATAATTTTGCACCTCAATACAGGCTTGAGGTCGGAGCTTCAAAGAAGAATCTTATTGAACTCCGTCAAGTTGCGGAGACTTTTCCGCCCAACGGTACTCTGAATCTTTCGTATGTACGCACGGGAGTTTCCCAGAGCCAGAAAATAATCGAAAAACTTGATTTACAGAATACTTTCGCAATAGTTTTTGACGAAGAACGCCTTGAAGAAAATATAAATTACCTTACCGGCGAAAAACACGGCGATGTAAATCTGAAAATAGATTTGCAGAAAGAATTTGATACAAATCGTAATTCGACTACGTTTTTCAAGAAAATAAGCGACTTGGGAGTTTTCAGGATAGCAGAACCCGAAGAAGTTATTGAAGACAGCAGGCTTTTCCATGACCGCATTGAAGTAAGTGAAGACTTTGCGTTGGGTGAGTGGATACTTCTGAAACGCAGAAAAAGCAATGAGGAAGGTTCAGGCTGTGAGGACATATCAGGTCCTTACAAGGTTGACAAGAAAGACGGCAGAACGTTTATTCAGCCGAAAGCTGAAAAACAGAGTTATCTTATAAAATGTTACAATGAAAATAAACTTACTTTCGGAGTGAGCGAAAGACAGGAGTTTGGCTGTGACCCTGTATGTATACCATTTGCGCTGGTTGAGGACAGCTTTAGTTATAAGAAAGATATTATTTCAGACGAGATTATAATAAAGAGTATGTTTGCCGAAACTTCAAAGGATTTCTTCAGCGTCATAAGGAAACAGCCTGAAGAATTTTTGGAACTTATAAGCAAATCAACGGTTATTTCAAAGAATATTCCCGATGAGGTGAAGTCCGAAAGACTGAAAAGAATACGCAGCCTGTTTTCGGACATAAAGAACTATACAGACGAACAGAGAAAAATTGCGGAAATTTATATGCGTGCCTATAGTACTGACAGCGAAATAAAAGAAATTCTGTCGGAAATAATGAAAGACAGTCAGGAATATAAGGATATGCAGAAAGAGCTTGAAAAGAGGTCGAAAGTCAGACCCACCAGAGCCGAAATCAAAGCAGTAGCCGCAGAGTCCGCAAAGGCAAAGGCTATGGCAGAAAAAAACAGTGAAATTGAAGAACTGGAACGCAGAATATCCGAGTTGAAAGAACAGTATGAAAAATATTTCAAATATGGGGAAATTGCCAGAGACGTTGAGTACCAGAAAGGCATGAGGGACTATTTCAATGAGGAAAACGCCAGACTCAAACACAGAAATGATATTATAAAAGGTCAGATAAAGGCTACTATCAATGAACAGCTTAACGAAACAAGAATAGCATTTGACCCGTATGTGTCCAACGCTATGCTTGAAGCCGCAAGTCAGCTCAACAGAAAACAGGAAACAACGGTTTACAGCAACGCCGCAGCGGCAGTTATTCAGAAAGCCGCAAAATGTCCTCATATGGAAAAAACTGAACTCCGTGACTACCTTGTGAATTATGTCAAGCAGTACAGGAATTACAGCACCAACGATATTATAAATATGTATATATGTATAACGCAAGGTTTCCTTACTGTATTTTCGGGACTTCCAGGTACAGGCAAGACTTCTGTATGTAATATCATAGGCAACAGTCTGGGTCTTACGGACTTCGGAAGCAGTGAGGTCAGTTATGACCGTTTTGTGCCTGTCTCAGTTGAGAAGGGCTGGTCTTCCAAAAAAGACCTTATCGGATATTACAACCCCCTTACACAAAAATATGACAAGAGCAACCGCCGTTTATATGATTCTCTTATGATACTCAACGAGGAAAAAGACAATTCATTGTTTCCGTATCTGGTGCTTCTTGATGAAGCAAATCTCAGTCCTATGGAATACTACTGGTCGGACTTTATGCAGATTGCGGACAAATGTGACAACAGCGAATCTTATATAAATATCGGTCTGGAAAATGATATATACATTCCTGATACACTGAGGTTTGTTGCAACCATAAACAACGACCAGACTACTGAAACATTATCGCCCCGACTGCTTGACCGTGCGTGGATTATAAAACTTCCTGATTCCGACATAAAAGAAGATATTCCGCAGCCGGCTAAGAAAGTTTTCTGGCACGACCTCTATGAGGCTTTCGGAAAAGCTCCGGACGGCGAACTTAAGACAAGTACACTGCTTGACCAGATATTCAGACTTTTCCAGAGCTTCGGAATGGCGGTAAGTCCCCGAATAAAAATCAGTATGTATCATTATATAGCAACTGCCCGTGACGTTATGGACGGTATAAATCCGGAAATCATTGCCGTTGACTATGCAGTGATGCAGAGACTTCTCCCGAAAATCAACGGTCATATGAAATTATACAAGGAGTTCTTCGACAAACTCATATTCATCTGCAATACCTATCATCTTGATATGACCAGAAAAGCCCTTGAGGAAATGAAAAACAATTCATCAAGAAATATGGGATACTGTCAGTATCTTTCCTGACGGGAGGATATTTATGAAGTTATTATTGAAATCCCAGAATCACGGTTATGTTGAGATACCTATGAAAGAAGAAACCTTGTCGTTTCAGGAAAACGATGACCCGCTTGAAACTAATATATACGTTTACAATGACGATGAGTATAACTGTTTTACACTTATAGACAGCAATGAATATGTTTCGGATTTCTATATAAATGATGAGGCAGTACAGACGGAACGCATTGACAATTCAAAAAATACATATGAGTTCAAGTGCGACAAGACCGCTGACAAGTCCGCAAAGGACGACAAGAGGATTTTTATGCAGTGTTTCGGAGTGGTGCAGATAAAAGCCGTGATTTCCGGTAAAATGTACGTTTCGGACAGCATATCCATAATGGTGACTTACAACAGCCGCAACAAGAATGTCATAAAAATGATTGACTACATTTACGACAAGGGCGAAGAATACCTTTATGAGAATTATATAAGCCTTGACGAAATCGGCGAAACAGGCAATATGACCATTGAATCAAAGTTCAGATTTCTTGACGGGGTTATAGAAATTTATGAACAGTTTTTCCCTTATTTTCAGAGTTCGCCAAGGACAAAGCTGATAACAGGCGAAACTGTCGGGAAATTCCACAAACTGAATACAGTTTCGCCGAAAACCATACAATATATAGCTTCTCACCCAGAGGAGCTGTATGAAGTGGATTTCAACACCGGAATAAATTACGGAAAAAGACACTTTCAGCCTGAAAACACTCTTATTTCAAGTACAGCGTATACATGCAACGTCTATGAAAACCGTGTTATGACGGGTTTCATATCGACATTGATTTCAGAACTTGAAACTTCAAAGGAAGATGTAAGGAATACTTCATATACTGACGATGTATACAGTTACGGACAGTACTTTGAATCAAAGAAATATATTTACCGTTTCAGAAAAAAATCATCTTATGAATATCTGAGGAAAATTGACGAATATATTGAACATTTTCAGATGTTGTGGTTCAGGTACAGGAAGATTTTCAGTGCTGATGATATATATATAGACTATCTGCCGGAATATACTGATACTTTCCGTATGGTGACTCCCTACAGAGCCGTATATCAAAAAATATATGAATGGTTTCAGTATGGCGGACATAGTTCGGCTAAAAGTCAGCTTCTGCTCAGTTTCATATCGACAAGCAAAATATATGAGTACTATTGTCTTATAAAACTTATAGTTACTATACGTGAGGAAATGAACTGTACTTTCATTGAGGAAAAAACAGAAAGATTCCAGTATCCGGAAACCAAGTACTATTCCAATACATACTGTAATAATACTTTCTTTTTCCGCAGCGGCGACGGAAGTGAAATAACACTTTATTTTCAGCCTGTCATATATGGTATAACTACTCTTTCAAGACACGGTATCGAACTTTACCGCAACAGATTTGCAAGTCTGAGCAGTGCCAACAAGGGAAATACCTATACTCCGGACTATTTAATTAAAGTCACTAAAGACGATGTTTCAAAATACGTCATTATGGACGCAAAATTCAGTTCTATGCAGACGGTCGAAAACGACAGACTTATTGAACTTGTCTATAAATATCTGTTTTCAATAAGCACTCTGGAGGACAGGGACAGTATAGAAGGTATGCTGGTTCTTTGTGGAAAGGACAGTCCTGAAAACAGGATTTACAATCTGCACGACATATCGGAAAGTATGAACAAATATGTAACACCATTTTCATATATTGTGAATCTTTCGGGAGCTGATACCAGTGACAACAAGGTTATTACAGATATATTGTCGCAGCTTCTGAAGTAAGAAATATTTCAGACTGCCATAATAATACTTGACAGAACTATAAAAAATGTGGTATACTTTAATTGATTTAAATTTATTTCTGATGTGGGGAAAGTATTAATGAGTAAAAAAGGTTCACAAAAATCCGCTGCAAAAATTTCTTTCAATTCGCCTGTGATACTTGGCTTTACAGCAATATGCCTTGTGTCACTGCTTCTCAGTGTGCTGACTCACGGAGCAAGCAATAATGTATTATTCAGTGTATATCGGTCTTCGCTTGCCAGCCCTCTTACGTATCTGAGATTTTTCGGACATATATTCGGTCACGCATCGTGGCAGCACTTCATAAACAATATTATGTATATTCTGCTGCTTGGTCCTCTGCTTGAGGAAAAATACGGTCAGACAGATATGATTATGATTATTGCGGTGACGGCACTTGTTACCGGACTTATAAATTTTATATTTTTCCCGCACGTACAGCTTCTGGGAGCAAGCGGAGTTGTTTTTGCTTTTATACTGCTGGCTTCGTTTGCAAACTTCCAGAACGGCAAAATCCCCGTTACATTCATACTGGTTGCCGTAATATATATCGGTCAGCAGGTTTACAACGGTATTTTTGCAAACAATAATATTTCAGAGCTTACACATATAATCGGCGGAATTGTTGGTTCAATATTCGGTTTCGCCGAAAATAAAATCAAGAGGTGACGTATAGGTGTTTCAGCATATTAAAATTAATTCTCTTGATGACTATTTTCTGAGTCTTAGTCGTAGAAGCGGCAGTAAAGTATTTTTTTACAGGATAAATTCGTACAGCGAAAGTATATGGGACTTCCTGTGCAGGTATTACGATGAGGCACGCAAAAACGGCGTTATTATTGATGGACGTATTCCGAATGTTGACCAGAATCAGTTGTCATATTATTATGAGATAATGGGCGAAAGCTTCACTCCTGAAAAGCAGTTTATAATGACCAGTCTCCAGAAGTGGCTTCCCCGTATGAACGCAATCCAGCGGAACGAAATAACTGACGCAATGTATGATGTACTTTCCGGACTTGCGGCTCAGGGTAAAAATGAAAATATTCTCAAAAATGCGTATATCAAGTTTATGTGCTGGCTGTATTACAGATTTGAAAGCCTGACAAGCCGTCTGGGTGAAGACAATATACCTAAAATTTTATGTAACGGTATCGGCAGTCATTATGAACTGATGCTCCTGTCAATGCTGTCAAGGTCAGGCTGCGACATTGTGCTGGTGCAGACTGACGGAAATTCTCAGTACAGCGGATTTGACCCGAAGTCTGAAACTTCCGATTTGTGGGAAAATACCGGCAACCCTTTTCCGGCTGATTTTTCGGTCAGAAAACTACAGCAGGCATCTGCGGAAAAAGCCAACACGGCAAGCGTCTGCGGTGACAGACCTGTGTTTGAAATAGTCACTAACAGCTGGGCAAAGGGCGACGGACTGGAAGATATTCTTACAGAGGCGGAAAAACGCAACACTCAGTCCAGTAAAGTATGTAATATCTTTTATCAGATAAACGGCGTTTACAGTCGTGCGGACTATGTAAATGAACTTATTTCTTTCAGAAACTCAATGAACAGTCAGAAACGCAGTCTTATAGTGGTCAACGATGAGATTTCCGAACCGTCATATGACGAAATATCCGCAATAAAACGCAGTAATTATAATTCTGCGGCAATGGCTGTCAGCGAACTTGCAAGAAACATAGTCATCAATGACGCAAAACTTCAGCAAATGGTAAGATATGTTTTTTCGCAGACTATGCTGAAATATGCCGAACAGTCTTCTGTAAACAAGTTTGTCAATATATGCGTGTATGTTATATGCTGGCTGAAAAGATGGCAGAAACAGCTTTTTGTCAACTGGAGTGCAGATAAAATTCCCTGCTTTGTGCTTTTCAACTGCAATATGAATGAAAACCAGATTATTTTTACAGAAATTCTTTCGGCACTTCCTGTTGATGTACTTATACTGAACCCCGCACTTAAAAACATATGTAATATAAACAATACAAATCTTGTGGAATTTACTTATGACAGTCCGCTTGAAATAGATGCATTTCCGGAGGAGGGCGTTTCAATGCGTGCCGGAACAGTTGCATATCATGCCGAACGTGAACTTGATACGCTTATGTATCAGGATACCGGAATTTACCGCAATCACCAGTATTCAAAGGCTTCTGCAATAGTTCTTGACACGATGTTTGAGGAAATTGAAATACTCTGGAGTCAGGAACTAAAATACAGACCGAATTTTTCTACAGAAAACGGCGAAGTTATAATACCTGTATTCTTTGCGAAAGTCTCCGGCGTAAAGGACGGCAACCAGAAAGCTTACTGGCAGTTTGTCAAGAAACTTGTGACCGAAGATACAATTGTGATAAACGGTATGCACAGAGGTTCGGCAAATCCCCATTCGCCGACGGTAAACCTCTATTCCGGCGGCGGTATGACACGTTCTCTGGGCAGTCTCAACCCTTACTCTACAATTAACGCCAATCCGTATTCGGCTAATATAAGGAGTTCAGTGCCTGCACAGTCCGGAAATACATCACAATCAGTATCTTTCTGGAAAAACGGCTCTTTACAGCGTGACGCTATAAAGAACAGTCCGGAATACCGCTATAAGGTTCTCAGGGAAGACTTACAGGAATATATTCTGGATAAATTACAGCTTCTGATTG
Organism: uncultured Ruminococcus sp.; assembly: GCA_947176685.1. Lineage (GTDB taxonomy): Bacteria > Bacillota > Clostridia > Oscillospirales > Ruminococcaceae > Ruminococcus. The sequence goes on from CAMWRL010000010.1 coordinate 9,307, forward strand.
ACAGCCGTATCATAAAAGGTACTTTTGAAAACGGTATGGAATATAAGATAATTTCAACAATACTTAACCTTGACAGTATAGACAGGGAAATTGTCAGAAAACTTCAGAATTTCGATTTTACAAAGAAAAATCCGAAAATTCTGTACATCAATACCGGAGACAATGCCATATCGCCTGAACAGGCTATTGCTTTTGAATTTCTCAGTATGGCTGGATTTGATGTGCTGTTTCTTATACCAACGGGTTACTGCAATGTTGAAAACCATTACAGCCGTCCGATAATCAGCGAACACCAGACAGGTGCATATATATATGACATGAAATGCCCTAATCTGGCGTACAAACGCAAAAAATTATTCGGAAGAGGCTGACGGCAGGATTATAAGTTGCAAAACTTAAAATAAAATCTTTCCGGCGAATTATAAGAAAGGAAAAATGTTACTGGCACGGTAGTGTTTATCGTGTGTACCCGCAGGTAAGCGGGGAAGTTACGCCTTCGGAGTATCACGCCGGACGCTTTCGCCAAGAAAGCGGATACGTTGAAAAAGGAATGAAACCATAAAATCTGTTTTTATAGTTTTTTCAGTAACGGTGATTGAAATGGGTATTGACCTTTCAAGAGCAAAACCGCAGACCAATGAAAATGCTGTTGCAGTACAACAGCAGGAAGTTGTTGTACAGCAGCCGGAACTTGAGGTTGTACAGCAGTACGACATTGTGGCAGACAGGCAGGAAATGAATAATCAGCTTGTCGGCTCGGAAGAAGTCGACAGACTCGCAAGCGAAATCGTAATTGACGACCTTACAACTATTGTATCGTTCGGTGCAGACGCAGCTGACGAAATTTCAAAGGCTTCTGACGTTGTACTCAACAGCATGAGCCTCAGCCAGATTGACGACTCCGGACAGATGCTTGTCGCTCTGGGCAAGATTATGGAGCAGTTCGACATTGAGGAAATCAAGGATAATCCCGGATTCTTCAAAAAGATGTTCAGCAACGCTAAAAAACAGCTTGAAAAGATTCTTGCAAAGTACCACACTATGGGAAACGAGGTTGACAAAATCTACGTTCAGCTCCGCAAGTACGAGGATGAAATCAAACAGGCTAACAAAAAGCTTGACCAGATGTTTAACGCAAACGTTGAGTATTACCACAAGCTTGTAAAGTACATTCTTGCCGGTGAGCAGGGATGCAGGGAAATCGAAGCTTACCTTGAACAGCGCAGACAGGATATGGCAGCTACAGGCGATAATACAATACAGTTTGAAATCCAGAACCTTGAACAGGCTCTCATGATGCTTGAACAGAGAACGCAGGATTTGAGAACTGCTGAAAGTATTGCAATGCAGTCTGTACCTATGATAAAGATGATGGCTTTCAGTAATATGAACCTCGTCAGAAAAATCAACTCGGCGTTTATAGTGACGCTCCCTGTATTTAAACAGGCTCTTGCGCAGGCTATGATGCTTAAACGTCAGAAGATTCAGGCAGACGCTATGGCGGCTCTTGACGAAAAGACAAATGAAATGCTCATCAAGAACGCCCAGAATACCGTTGAGCAGTCAAAGATGATTGCGAAACTTGCTTCCGGAAGCTCAATCAAGATTGAAACTCTTGAAAAGTCATGGCAGACAATTATGAACGGCATTGACGAAACAAGACAGATTCAGGAAGATGCAAGAAAACAGCGCAAGGAAGACCAGGCTAAACTTCAGGTCATCAAGAACGACTTCAATAAACGTTACAGTATGCCAAAGTCAAATAATTAACAGGAGGTGCTTTGTATGCCGATAAATCTTTCAAAGGGTCAGAAAATTGACCTCACAAAAACAAATCCCGGACTTAAAAATATAATGGTCGGTCTTGGCTGGGACGTTAATATCTTTGATTCCGGTGCAGCATTTGACCTTGATGCAGCAGCTTTTATGGCAGGCAGCAACGGCAAATGCCCCAATGACAAGGATTTCGTTTTTTACGGAAACCTCAAACACCCGTCCGGAGCTGTTGAGCATATGGGCGACAACCTTACAGGCGAAGGAGATGGCGATGACGAACAGATTAAAATTGACCTCTCCAAAATTCCGGCAGAGATTGAAAAAATCGCTTTCACTGTAACGATTTATGACGCTGACAACAGAAAACAGAATTTCGGTCAGGTGTCAAACGCCTTTATCCGTATCGTAAATATTGATACAAACGAGGAGCTTATCCGCTATGACCTTGGCGAGGACTTCTCCATCGAAACGGCTGTCGTTGTCGGCGAACTCTACAAACACAACGGCGAATGGAAATTCAACGCTATCGGAAGCGGTTTTCAGGGCGGACTTGCGGCTTTGTGCGGTCATTACGGCATTGATGCGGCGTGATTCTATAAAAATTTTATACAAAGGAGTTTTTCAGTATGCCAGTTAGTTTAAGCAAGGGACAGAAAATCAGTCTCACAAAGGGTAACCCCGGTCTTAAAAAAGTCGTTGTAGGTCTCGGCTGGGACACAAACGCTTTTGATACCGGTGCGGCTTTTGACCTTGACTCTTCGGCTTTTCTTCTTACAGATTCCGGAAAGGTCTCAAAACCGGAAGATTTCGTATTCTATGGCAACCTCAATCACCCGTCAGGAGCTGTTACACACTGCGGCGACAACCTTACGGGAGCAGGTGACGGCGATGACGAACAGATTAAAGTTGACCTCTCTATGATTCCGGCAGAAATCACTAAAATCGATTTCACGGTAACAATCCACGAGGCAGAGGCAAGAAGACAGAATTTCGGACAGGTAAGCAATTCTTTCATAAGAATCTACAACGAGGAAACAGGTGAAGAAATTCTCCGCTACGATTTGGGAGAGGACTTCTCAATCGAAACTGCGGCAGTTTTCGGTGAACTCTACAAGAACGGCAGTGAATGGAAGTTCAACGCTATCGGCAGCGGCTATCAGGGCGGACTTGCTGCACTTTGTGGAAGTTTCGGCGTTGACGTTGAATAATGGAGACTGATTTATGGCTGTAAGTTTACAGAAAGGACAGAAAATCAGTCTGTCAAAAGATAATGCCGGACTTTCCAGTGTAACGGTAGGTCTTGGCTGGGACGAGGCTCAGAAGAAAAAGGGACTTTTTGCAAGAAAAGAACGTGCCATTGATTGTGACGCTTCCGCATTTCTTCTCAGGAACGGAAAGCTTTTCGGAAAAGAAGATATAATATACTTCGCACATCTGAAACACAATTCCGGCAGTGTCGTTCACAGAGGCGATAACCTTACGGGAGCAGGCGCAGGCGATGACGAACAGATTATGGTTGACCTTGACAGAGTGCCTTATGATGTGGACAGAATAGTTTTTGTCGTAAACGTATATCAGGCTGTTCAGCGTGGACAGCATTTCGGTATGATAAAAAACGCTTTTATCAGAATCGTTGACAACAGAAACAACATCGAAATCTGCCGTTATAACCTTACTGACGACTATTCCGGCTGTATGGGAATGATTTTCGGTGAAATCTACAGGTACAACAATGAATGGAAGTTCAACGCAGTGGGACAAGGTACACCCGACGCAGGTCTCAATGAACTTTCCAACAGATTCAGATAAAAAACTTCCGGCAGGGGAAAATTTCTTCTGCCGGATTTTTCTGAGAAATTAATAATTCATAATTATGAATTATGCATTATGAATTATACATTATGCATTATTAATTATGCACCGGAAGAAATAATACGCCTGTTTGTGACAGAATGATGTTGAAAGAATGATTTTTTAAAAAATAAATGATTACAATTTGTTACGAACCTTGACAAACAGCTTGTATTTATGTATAATTGTTATTGAGGTGTACGGAATTTAATTTTCCGTTGACAGAACTTTTTTATGAAAGGGTATATATTATGAATAATTTCAAGAAAAAAATTATCGCACTTGTTGCACTGACTTGTGTGGCACTTTCAACGTTTGCAGGCTGTTCAGACAAGAATGATGAATCCGATACTTCCAACAGCAAGCCCAAGAAGGGCGAAAGCACCAAGGCTTCTGAGGAGATTATGATAGCCCAGCCTTTTGCGTGGGGCTCAGAGGAGGACGGAAAAATTACAATTGACGGCATTGATATAAACAGCAGTGACCCCGTCAAGGCTGACCACGTAGACCCTACAAAGGCTTCTGAAACATCCGAAGCTGATAAAGAGGAAGATACTACAGCTTACGTTGCCGGTGAACCTATTACGGAAATTGTCAACGTTACCGAAGCAAACGGCGAAGCAGTTACCGAAGCCAATGGTGAACCCGTTACAGAAGTAAAGACCATTACAAATGCAACTCCCGAACCTACAACAGCCAACGGTGCCGAAACTCCGGCAGAAACACAAGCTGCAAGTGAATATGTCTCCAACACAAAAGGCATGTATGCTATGTGGATTGATATTTCAAAAAATGAAGATTTCGTATTCAATGACTCTGTTATAAAAATTACTTTCAAGGTAAAGGATACCGCTCCGGACGGTGTATATGATATTGCAATCAGTCCAGACCTGTCTTCAGTTGCAGGTCAAATCGTAGACCCTGATACTATTGTTAACGGCTCTATAAAGGTCGGTGACGGTGCGGCAGACGTTGTTGACCCGTCCTCAATGAACGGTTTCGCAATATACGGCGACCATGTTTCCGCAAAGCAGGGCGATACTTTTGACTTCTCAATCAATATGAAAGATAATCCCGGACTTGCTGGTCTGTTTATATGGTATTACTACGACAGCAACGCTCTTGAAGTTATCAACTGCGTACCTGACGGCGAATTTGCAGAAGTTTCCAAAAACAGCACTCAGACAGGCTGATGACTATATTGACCGATACTTTTCAGCAAAAAGTATCGGTTTTTTTATTTTTCTCAAAATACTGTTGACAAATCAGAAATAATGTGATACAATGTAATCATACTATTTATATAGGAAATGAAGGAAAGGAAGATTTTTTATTATGAAAATCTATAAATCAATTACAGACTTAATCGGAAATACTCCCTTGCTGGAACTTGTGAAAACCGAAAAGGTCAATAATATTGACGCAAGGATTTTTGCAAAGCTTGAATACTTCAATCCGGCAGGAAGCGTGAAGGACAGAGTGGCAAGGTTTATGATTGATGACGCAGAAGAAAAAGGTATTCTGAAACCCGACAGCGTTATTATTGAACCCACAAGCGGAAATACCGGTATAGGTCTTGCATCGGTTGCCGCCGCAAGAGGCTACAGGCTTATCATAACTATGCCAGAAACTATGAGTATTGAACGCCGCAACCTTATGAAAGCATATGGTGCGGAGCTGGTACTTACGGACGGCGCAGGCGGTATGACTGCGGCTATTAAAAAAGCTCAGGAACTTGCTGAGGAAATCCCGAACAGTTTTATTCCGTCGCAGTTTTCCAACCCGTCCAACCCGAAAGCCCATCTTATGACTACCGGCGTTGAAATATGGAACGATACTGACGGTAAAGTGGATATTTTCGTTTCGGCTGTAGGTACGGGCGGTACTGTCAGCGGTACGGGAAATTATCTCAAATCAAAGAATCCCTATATAAAGGTTGTTGCTGTTGAACCGGAAAATTCTCCGGTAATCTCCGGCGGCAAGGCAGGCAGACACAGGATTCAGGGTATCGGAGCAGGTTTTATTCCGGAAACTCTTGATATGAATATCTTCGATGAGGTTATAAAGGTCAGTGATGATGACGCTTTCGCCCAAAGCAAGGCTATTGTCAGAAACGAGGGCGTTTTAGTCGGAATATCTGCCGGTGCGGCAGTGTGGGCGGCTTTACAGCTTGCAAAAAGACCCGAAAACAAAGGGAAAAATATTGTTGTCCTGCTTCCTGACGGCGGAGAACGCTATTTGTCTACACCCAATTTCATATAACAAAACAACTGCCGGACACAAATCCGGCAGTTCTGATTATATGCAGTAATGGTCACTTTTGTCTATGCATTTTTCGGCAACGTCCATAATAGTTATTCCGTCAAGGTACTCCGTGATAACCTTATAAAGACCCTCCCATATTTCAATTGTTGCACATTCTTTTATCCGTTCGCAGTCGTTGGGTTCATATTCCAGACAGGCAACAGGTGCAAGACTTCCTTCGGTTGCACGGAGAACTTCCCCGACAGTATGGGATTCCGGTTTACCGTTTATGATGTAACCGCCTTTGTTGCCCCTATTGGCTTTTATTATGCCGCTTTTGCTCAGCAATGGAACTATCTGTTCAAGGTATTTTTTGGAAATACCTTGTCTTTCTGCGATGTCTTTCAGCGACACATATTCGTCTGTCTGATGCAGTACAATGTCAGTCAGCATTCTGAGAGCATAACGACCTTTTGTGGAAATCTTCATTTTAAAACGCTCCTTTCTTGATATATTACTATTATAACATAGGTTTAGTATGAATTTCAAGAGCAAAATCAGTTAAAAAATAAAATAAATTCAGAACCCTTGACAAATCGTTTTTATGGTGATATAATGTTTTTATATCAAACCGTTGAGGTGAGAGTAAAGGTAATTATGCTTTTACAGAGAGTCCGTGGTGCTGAGAATCGGGCAAAAAACAGATTATCAAATGGGTCACTGAGGGCATGGTCAAATGAAAGCTTTTTCAGAGTATTCCATGACGTTATGATGTGCGTTAATCGTCAGGAATATGTCAGTATTCCGTTAAAGTGCATGGGTAGTCCATGAATCAAGGTGGTACCACGGATAAATAGATTATTCGTCCTTGACAGATTTTTCAAAATATCTGTCAGGACTTTTTTGTTTATGTAAATTTCTGGAGGTGTATTTAAAATGAAATTCTTACCCGAATACGACAAGGTAAAAGAAATCGCACAAACCGGTAAATATGATATTCTCCCCGTAAGCTGCGAAATTATGTCGGATATCTGTACGCCTATTGAGGCAGTCCGTATTCTCAAAAACGTTTCCACACATTGTTATATGCTGGAGTCCGTTGCCGACAAGGAAAAATGGGGCAGATATACTTTTATCGGTTTTGAGCCGAAACTTGAAATCACATGCGCAGGTGATGATATTACAATCGGTGACATAAAAATGAAAACCGCTGACCCTAAAGAACAGATAAGACAGATTCTGTCATCATACAGAAGTCCGAAGTTTGATTATCTGCCGTCATTCACGGGCGGTCTTGTCGGATATTTTTCGTATGACTTTCTGGGTTATTCTGAACCCTCTGTACGCATTGAAACAGAAGATACCGAAAATTTCAAGGACGTTGATTTGATGCTTTTCGATAAAGTCATTGCTTTTGATAACTTCCGTCAAAAAATAGTCCTCATAGCAAATATGAATCTCAGCGATTCGGAAACGGGTTACAAAAAGGCTCAGCTTGAACTTAGACAGCTTGCTGAACTTCTCCGCAGTGGCGAAAAGTCTACAGAACCCGTCAGCCGTCTTATAACTGAGGTCACACCGCTTTTCAACAAGGAAAAGTATTGTGAAATGGTCGAAAAAGCCAAACATCACATTCGTGAGGGAGATATTTTCCAGATAGTTTTGTCCAACCGTCTGAGCGCAGATTTTGAGGGCAGTTTATTCAATACTTATCGTGTACTCCGTACTATAAATCCGTCACCGTATATGTTTTATTTTTCGGGAACTGACGTTGAAATCGCCGGAGCTTCACCGGAAACCCTCGTTAAACTTGAAGACGGTGTACTGCATACTTTCCCGCTTGCCGGAACTCGTCCTCGAGGAAAGACAGAAGCGGAAGACCTTGAACTTGAAAGAGGTCTGCTTGCTGACGAAAAGGAGCTTGCTGAACACAATATGCTTGTTGATTTGGGACGCAACGATTTGGGAAAAATCAGTAAATTCGGCTCTGTACAGGTCGAAAAGCTCCATACTATAGAACGCTATTCCCACGTAATGCACATAGGCTCAACTGTAAGAGGCGAAATTATAGAAGATAAATTTGACGCTCTTGACGCTGTAAGTGCCGTACTTCCTGCCGGTACGCTTTCGGGTGCGCCGAAAATCAGGGCTTGTCAGCTTATTGCGGAACTCGAAAACAATAAACGTGGAATTTACGGCGGTGCTGTCGGATATATCGATTTTACCGGAAACCTCGATACCTGTATAGCTTTACTGATAGCCTACAGGAAAAACGGAAAGGTTTTTGTGCGAAGCGGTGCAGGAATTGTAGCCGATTCTGTACCCGAAAAGGAGTATCAGGAATGTATCAACAAAGCGGCGGCAGTTATAAACGCCCTTAAAATTGCAGAGGAGGAAGATTTATGATTTTACTGATTGACAATTATGACAGTTTTTCGTATAACCTCTATCAGCTTGTAGGTGAAATCTGTCCCGATATAAAGGTTATCCGCAATGACGAAATGACCGTTGAGGAAATAGAAAAACTCGCTCCGCAAAGGATTATTATTTCCCCAGGTCCGGGCAGACCGGAAGACGCAGGAATTATCGTTGAAGCCGCAAAAACCGTATGTCAGAAAATTCCTACTCTGGGCGTTTGTCTCGGACATCAGGCTATATGTTCAGCTTATGGTGCAACCATAACTTACGCTAAAAAACTTATGCACGGCAAGCAGTCAACAATAAGTTTTGACGGAAACTGTCCGCTTTTCAGGAATATTAAAGCAGACGCTCCTGTTGCAAGATACCATTCACTTGCGGCAGACCCCGAAACTATTCCCGATTGTCTGAAAATAACCGCCGTTGCAGATGACGGCGAAGTTATGGCGGTTCAGCATACAGAATACCCGATTTTCGGAGTACAGTTCCATCCGGAGTCTATAATGACTCCCGACGGCAAAACTATGCTTGCCGATTTTATAAATATGAACGGAGTTGATTTCAATGATTAAAGAAGCTATTATGAAAATCGTTGACAAACAGGACTTGACATATGACGAAGCTTATCAGGTAGTATCGGAAATTATGTCAGGTCAGACTACGCCGACACAAAATGCTGCATTTCTTGCGGCACTGTCCACCAAAAGCACAAAGGCTGAAACTATTGAGGAAATAACCGGTTGTGCGGCGGCAATGCGTGATGCGGCAACAAAGTTTGAAAGTGACCTCGACTTACTGGAAATTGTCGGTACTGGCGGAGATAATTCGCAAAGTTTCAATATATCGACAACTTCTGCATTGGTTATTGCGTCTTCCGGAATCCCCGTTGCTAAACACGGCAACCGTGCGGCGTCATCTTTAAGCGGTACGGCTGACTGTCTGGAAGCTCTGGGCGTTAATATAAACCTTGAACCCGAAAAATGCCGTCAGTTACTGGACGAAGTGGGATTCTGCTTTTTCTTTGCCCAGAAGTACCACACTTCTATGAAGTATGTCGGCTCTATCAGAAAGGAACTCGGTATACGTACAGTGTTCAATATTTTAGGACCTCTTACCAATCCGTCCAGTCCGAAAATGCACCTTTTAGGAGTTTACGACAAGTCGCTTATTGAACCCGTTGCGGAAGTCTTAATGAAACTCGGTTCAAAAAACGGTATGGTAGTTTATGGCACTGACAAGCTTGACGAAATCTCTCTCAGTGCGCCGACAGCGGTCTGCGAATATAAGAACGGCTGGATTAAGAATTATGAAATCACTCCGGAGCAGTTTGGCTTTGAGAGGTGTTCGAGGGACGATTTAAAGGGCGGCACACCTGTTGAAAACGCTGGAATTACAAGAAAAATTCTCAGCGGTGAAATTCAGGGTCACAAGAGAAACGCTGTTTTACTCAATGCTGGAGCTGCTATTTACATTGGCGGCAAGGCTGACAGTATGGCGGACGGCGTTAAGATTGCAGGCGAGATAATCGACTCTGGAAAAGCCCTTGCAACTCTTGAAAAACTCATTGAAGTTTCCAACAGCTGAGGTGAAAATATGACCATTCTTGAAAAACTTGCCGCACACGCTTCCGAACGTGTTGAAACGGCTAAACAGAGGGTTTCGGCTGACAGAATAAAGTCTCTTGCTTTGGAAATGCCTGTCGGGAATTTTGAGTTTGAAAAAGCTCTTGCAAAGGACGGTATGTCGTTTATATGCGAGTGCAAAAAGGCTTCACCTTCAAAAGGCGTTATTGCAGAAAAATTCCCGTATCTTCAGATAGCAAAGGACTATGAAAAAGCCGGAGCAGACTGTATTTCAGTGCTTACCGAGCCAAAGTGGTTTTTAGGCAGTGACGAATATTTAAAGGAAATTGCCGGAAGTGTTTCGATACCCTGTATACGCAAGGACTTTACTGTTGACGAGTATATGATTTATGAGGCTAAGTTATTGGGCGCAAAAGCCGTACTGCTGATATGTTCGATACTGACGGGCGAGCAGATTAAAAGTTATATTGACATCTGCGACAAACTGGGTATTTCCGCACTTGTTGAAGCTCATGACGAATCGGAAATCAAAACCGCTGTAAATGCAGGTTCACGGATTATAGGCGTTAATAACAGGAATCTTAAAGATTTCACGGTTGATACAGGAAACAGCTGCCGTATGAGGGAACTTGTACCGGAAAATATACTTTTCGTATCGGAAAGCGGCGTTAAAACTGCTGACGATATAAAGTTACTTCGTGAATCGGGGGCGGACGCTGTTCTGATTGGCGAAACCCTTATGCGTGCAGACGACAAAACCGCTAAGTTAGCAGAACTGCGGGGCAATTTATGACTGAAATAAAGATGTGCGGTTTAAGCCGTCCGTGCGACATAGAGTACGCCAACGA
>CAMWRL010000011.1 GCA_947176685.1 uncultured Ruminococcus sp.
TCCTCTCCGTTGAAGATGACCTTATGCGTATATTTGCAGGCGACCGCCTTGAAAATATGATGAAAACCCTCAACGTTGAGGAAACTATGCCAATCGAAAGCAAGATGCTTACTAAAATTATAGAATCCTCCCAGAAGAAAGTCGAGGGCAACAACTTCAGCATAAGAAAGAACGTTCTTAACTACGACGACGTTATGAATACTCAGCGTGAAATTATTTATAAACAGCGTTCGCAGGTGCTGGACGGCGAAGACCTCCACGAAAGTATCCTCAAGATGATGGAAGACCTCATAAACACTACTGTAAACAACTACATTACAGACGAGGACGAGCGTTCGGAATGGAATATTGTCGGACTTAAAGAATATTTAATGGGCTGGCTTGTCGGTCAGGAAGACCTTACGTTTACAGATGAGGAACTTGCTTCTATAACAAAAGAAGATATAATTACCGCACTCAACACCAAAGCCGGAGAAATCTATCAGGCTAAAGAAAATGAATACGGTTCGGAAATAATGCGTGAACTTGAAAGAGTTATACTGCTCAAAGTCGTTGATACTAAATGGATGGCTCATATTGACGATATGGAAGAACTCAAAAAAGGTATCAATCTGCGTTCATACGGTCAGAAAAACCCCGTTATTGAATACAGATACGAGGGCTTTGAGATGTTTGACGCAATGGTTGAGTCTATCCGTGAAGACACTATCCGTATGCTGCTTACAGTCAAAATCCAGAAAAATAACCCTCCTCAGCGTGAACAGGTCGCAAAACCCGACGCTCCGAATGCAGGCTCAGGTGACGGAAGCTTTTCCGAAAGTGCAAAGAGCAGCAAAATCGGTGATAATGACCCCTGTCCGTGCGGAAGCGGCAAAAAATACAAGAAGTGCTGTAAAAACAAGGACAATAAATAATTTATATCGGGACGGAGTTTTTCCGTCCCTTGTTTTAAGAAGCTTATGAGAAAATATTTATTATTATGTATGGTTTTTCTGTTCGGCTGTACGGAAAAAAATACTCAGATTCCCGAAACACCTGCAACAACTGCCGTACAGACAACTGCCGAAACTACCGCTGAACCCGTTACCGAAGCAACTACAGAACGGAAAAAGAATTTTCTGGTATACTCTGTAACGGAAAACAAGGTTGACCTGAAACTCAATAAAAAAATAGTCCAGACAATTGAACTTGACTACTGTCCGATAAGAGACTGGATTTCTGCCGAAGATTTCGATTTTGACGGATATACGGATATTTTTATTCCGTCAGAATACTCCGGAACATCAGGTACATACTATCACTACAATCCCGATACTGAACACTTTGACGAATGGGAAGAAGTCAATAAAACCGGCTGTATACTTACGGTAAACTCCGACAACACACTGACATCTACATCATATTCAGAATATGGAGACATCTCCAGAATATACCAATGGAACGGAGATTCACTTGAACTCTCTGAACTGCTTGACTGCTACGGTTCAAAAAACGGCTATATAAATGACCTCTACGAATATCAGCCGGACGGCAGTAAAATTCTTGTGGAACGTGCTTATATCAATTCAAAAAACAACGCACGTTATAAAACTCTCGGACGTGACGAAGTAATATATTTTGAAGTGACTGAAAATTCAGTAAATGCTATGCGTGACGGAACAATTATTCAGTCCTTTGAAAACAACACCATTTACAATCATTCACTTTCCGGAGAACGGCACACTCCGCCGGAAAAATACCTTGATACTTCCGATTTCGACTATGACGGCTATGAAGATTTGTTTATCCCCGAAACTGCCGACAAAGGCACATACTACCGTTTCAATCCTGATACAGAACGCTTTGACAAATGGGACGAACTCAACAAAACCGGTGATATTTTTTTCATGGAACCTGACGACGAAAACTATTTGAGAAGTATAATTTATAAAGATGGTACATACTATGAAACACTTGTCCGTGAATGGCAGAACGGTAAACTTGTACCGCACCACCGTGAAGTGCCTTATAAATATTACTACAGGGACTACATTGATATGGACGGCGTTATATTCAGACGTGATTATAATTGCAGGAAAATATCGGTTGATGATGTGGATTTTGATTTTGACGGATACAATGATTTGTACATTCCTGATTATGATGAAGAAAAAGGCACATACTACCGATACAATCCCGATACGGAAAAGCTCGACGAATAGGACGAACTCAATAAAATATCCCTGCCGCTGACAGTTGACGGAAACTATCTGAAATATCACACAAGCGACCTGAAATTCAATTCTGAAACTATCCTTTACGAATGGAAAGACGGTAAACTGGTACAATATCAACGTGAAAAAACCTACAACACCGATGACGGCGAACGATATACAGATTACTTTGATTCAGCAGACGAAATTTTCAGGCGTGAACGTACCATATTCAACGAATACAAAGTAGTGTCCGGCAAAGAGGAAATACCTATAGAGAGGTGATTTAAAAAAATGAGTGGATATAATGTTTTCGCCCGGTACTATGACGAACTTACGGCAAATATAGACTATAAAAAACGTGCGGAATACTTTCACGAAATAATAAAAAAATTCAAGACTACTGAAAATAATATCCTGCTTGACCTTGCGTGCGGTACAGGCAGTATCTCAGAAGAAATGGCACATCTTGGCTATGACGTTATCGGCGTTGACAACTCTCAGGAAATGCTCAACATAGCTCTTGACAAAAAATTCGACAGTCAGTTAAATATACAGTATCTTTGTCAGGATATGCGCAATATTGATATGTTCGGGACTGTTGACGTAACTATATGTGCGCTGGACAGCATAAATCATCTTGCGAATATTGATGATGTAAGAAAAGTTTTTCAGAAAGTATCTTTATTTTCTGAATACAACGGGCTGTTTATATTTGATGTGAATACAGTTTACAAGCATAGAAAAATTCTTGCAGACAATACGTTTACTTATGAAACGGATAATCTTTACTGTATCTGGGAAAACTCCCTCAATCCCGACAACGACGAAGTTAAAATGAATCTTGAATTTTTTGAGCGTGAGGAAAACGGACTCTATTCAAGAAGTTCCGACAGTTTTTCGGAAAAGGCTTACAGCGAGGAAACTATCGAAAAATTACTTGCTGAAAATAATTTTGAAGTTATCGCAAAATATGGTGATGATACATTCAGTCCTCCGTCTGAAAATTCGCAGAGAATAATATATACAGCACGCTGTACACTTATGAAAGAAGGTATTTGAAATGGGTAAACTATACAGAGTTATTTCGGCTGACGGCTCGGCATTTGCGGCTGTCCTTGACGCTAAAGACATTGTTTCAGAAATAGAAAAAATACATCATACATCGGCTGTCGTTACAGCAGGTCTCGGACGGCTTACTATAGGAGCTTCACTTATGGGCTATATGCTCAAAGGCAAAGACGACAGTCTGACGCTCCGTGTAGATGCCGACGGTCAGACAGGTCAGCTTGTGGCGGTGTCCGACAGTATGGGCAATGTCAAAAGTTATGTAAACAATCCGGTTGTTGAAATTCCGCTGAACGCTCAGGGCAAACTTGATGTCGGCGGTGCTGTGGGTCATAACGGTACGCTGTCAGTTGTAAAGGACTTGGGAATGAAAGAGCCTTATGTGGGAGTTATTCCGCTTGTCTCCGGTGAAATCGCTGAGGATATTGCCAACTACTACGCCGTAAGCGAACAGATTCCGACAGTATGCAGTCTCGGAGTACTTGTCAATCCCGATTTGTCTGTGAAGTCCGCCGGAGGTTTTCTGGTGCAGTTACTGCCGTTTGCGGACGAAAAATGTATTGACATAATCGAAAGAAATTTAAAGAATACCCGTCCGGTATCGGCAATGCTTGCGAACGGCGTTACTCCGGAAGAAATCGCCGGTATGCTTATGGACGGGCTTGACCCTGAACCCCTTGACGAAGCAAATCCCGTCTATAAATGCGATTGCAGCCGTGAACGTACTGAAGGGGTTTTAATAAGTCTCGGAAAACAGGAGCTTGACAGCATTGCGGATGAGGGCAAGGATATTTCAATAAGCTGCCACTTCTGCGGCAAAGAATATATTTTCACTCCGGAGGAAGTCAGAAATCTTTCCGGAAACCAATGAGGTAAATTATGTACGAAAACAAAAATGAAGTTCCGGTAAAAGCCGTGCTTGCGTGCGTTGATACCGGAGAATTTGACGCTGAAATCTCAATAAAGGAGCTTGCCGAACTTGCGCAGACTGCAAATGCGGAAGTTGTCGGAGAAGTAATCCAGAAAAAACAGACATATGATTCCGCAACCTGTATGGGGTCTGGACGGCTCGAAGAACTTAAAGAACAACTTGAAATCCTTGAAGCTGAACTGGTAATTTTCGACCACGAACTTACCGGCGTACAAGTCCGGAATATCGAAAACATACTTGATGTGCATGTTATCGACCGTACAACGCTTATACTTGATATTTTCGCACAGAGGGCAAGAACCAAAGAGGGCAAGTTACAGGTTGAACTTGCACAACAAAAATATCGTCTGCCACGCCTTACCGGAATGGGTACGGCACTTTCAAGGCTCGGCGGCGGTATCGGCACAAGAGGTCCCGGCGAAACTAAACTTGAAACCGACAAGCGTCATATCAGAAAAAGAATATCATATCTTGAGGACGAACTCGAAGAACTTAAAAAACACCGAAATTTTTCAAGGTCACGCAGAAAAAAAGACGGCATATTATGCTGTGCGATTGTGGGCTATACAAACGTCGGAAAGTCAACGCTTCTGAACGCCCTTACAGATGCAGGAGTGCTTGCCGAAAACAAGCTTTTTGCAACCCTTGATATAACTTCACGTTCTATAGAACTTCCGGACGGCAGGAGCGTTATGCTTATTGATACAGTAGGACTTATCCGGAGACTTCCGCATAATCTTGTTGAAGCATTCAAGTCAACCCTCGAAGAAGCCGCCAACGCTGACATAATTCTGAACGTTCAGGACATATCGTCCCCAGAACGTGAACAGCAGGCAGAAGTTACCCGTACACTGCTGTCCGAACTGGGCTGTGACGGTATTCCGCAGATAGACGTTATGAATAAGGCTGATATTGGCTATACTGATACGGTTTTTGAAAACGATACAACAGTTTTAATCAGCGCAGAACAGCAGACCGGTTTTGACAGACTGCTTGAATGCATTATGAAAAATCTGCCGGAGACTTCAAAGCGTATGAAGCTTTTAATCCCGTATGATAAAACGGCTTTCATAAACAGAATAAGAATTGACGGCAAAATCTTTTCAGAAGAATATCAGGAAACCGGAACTCTTATTGATGCACTTGTTGACATAAAATTAATCAAAGAGGCAGAGGGCTATTTATGGAAATAATTAAATATCCGTCCGAAGAAAACGTTAAAAATGCTGTCAGGGCAGATGAGCCGTTTCTTGCTGTAATATCATTCGATAGTAAAAAAGCTATAATGTGTCAGATTGACGAAGCGGAGCATCATATTCTGCTTATGAAAAACGGCTATAAAGATATGGACATTGATAAATTTTTCCGGATAGTATTCGACAAAAGCGGTGCAGACTGGACTTTTGTATGTCCTCCGGACTATAAAAATATTCCATATAAAGACAAGAGAATAAAAGCATTCTACAGGGACGGAATGTATACTATTTCGGAATTTCTTGACAACATAAATTATATAATCGGTATCAATATTCCGGAACGTTACCGCCGTCACTTCGACTTTATGAACGAATAGGAGGATTTATATGTTAGGCGCAGTTTACGGCGATATAATAGGCTCGTGGTATGAAGCACACTCCACTAATGATTATAATTTTCCACTTCTGAAACAGTCGGAATTTACTGATGATACAGTTATGACAACCGCTGTATGTAAAGCCATTCTCGAAAACGACAGCGACATAAAATCTTTACAGGTAAAAGCTCGTGGCTATGAATACGCCGTCCGCTACAAACAGTATTATTCATATTTTCCACACGCAGGATACGGACATATGTTCAGGAAATGGGCAGCTGAAAAAAATACAATGAAAGTAAACCGAAGTTACGGAAACGGCGGTGCTATGCGTGTTGTACCCATAGGCTATGCGTACAGTTTGGAAGAACAGGTTTTATTGCAGGCTAAGGCAAACTGTTACTACACACACAACTGCTCCGAAGCCATCAAAGGCGCACAGGCTGTTGCAATGGCGGTGTTTATGGCACGGAACGGCGAAACTAAAGACGCTATCCGTGAATATATAACCAAAAAATTCAAATATGACCTTGACTATACTGTCGCTGACATAAAACCCCATTATCAATTCTATGTACGTACAATCAACAGCGTTCCGCCGTCCATAGTGGCGTTTCTGGACTCTCACGACTATGAAAGCGCCGTCCGCAATGCAGTGTCTTTAGGCGGTGACGCTGATACTATGGCTTGCATTGCTGGCGGTATTGCCGAAGCTTTCTATAAGGATATTCTGGAAGAAATAAAGAGTTTCTGTTCATCAAGAATTGATATGACCTTGAAAAAAGTCCTGAATGAATTTTGCGAAAAATATTGTTAAAAAAATTTTATTTCTGATTCTGCTTGACAGATTACGGAAAATATGATAAAATATATCAATAAATGCTTTGACGGAGACAAGTAACACGGTCTGACGTTTACAGAGAGTGCGGAATGCGCTGAAATCCGCATATCGAATGCCGTGCGAATAACACTCCAGAGCAGTGACCTGAAAGCCTTCCGGCAAGTAGGTGAAACGTTTTCCGTGCGTTAAACGGAACAGAGTGACCGTATTATACGGTAATTCAGGTGGTACCACGAGAATTTTTTATTCCCGTCCTGTTTTGTTGCAGGACGGATTTTTTATTACGAAAGGACTGTTTTTTATGAAGCACACTGATATTAAAGTACTCCTCAGCACCAAGGCAGACGGTCAGGAAGTCACCGTATGCGGCTGGGTGCGTACTTCCAGAAACTCAAAGAGCGTTGCATTTATCGAGGTAAATGACGGAACGTCCCTGAAAAATATTCAGGTAGTTGTTGACAAGTCCGCCGACTCCGACTACAAAGAACCTCGTGTGGGTACTTCCGTAAAAGTTACCGGTACGCTCGTTGAGGGCAGAAACAACACCGTTGAAATCAACGCCGTACCGTCAAGAATGGAAATATTAGGCGTATGTCCGGCAGACTACCCGTTACAGAAAAAAGGCTGTTCAATGGAATATCTCCGTTCAATGCCGCACCTCAGAGGTCGTACAAACACTTTCAACGCTGTATGGCGTGTACGTTCGGTGCTTGCTCAGGCACTCCATAAGTACTTCCAGAGCAACAACTATGTTTATGTAAACACTCCCCTCATCACCGGAAGCGACTGCGAAGGTGCAGGCGAAATGTTCAATGTAACAACAATAGGCTACTCCAACGACTACAAAAACGAAGATGACTATTACTCAAACGACTTCTTCGGCAGGCGTGCCGGACTGTCAGTTTCAGGACAGCTTGAAGGCGAAGTTGCCGCTATGGCTATGGGTAAAATCTATACTTTTGGTCCCAGCTTCAGGGCAGAAAACAGCAACACTCCAAAACACCTTGCGGAGTTCTGGCACATAGAACCGGAAATAGCTTTTGCTGAACTTCCGGACGTTATCGAAATCGCCGA
The DNA here is from genome assembly GCA_947176685.1 of uncultured Ruminococcus sp. Taxonomy (GTDB): domain Bacteria; phylum Bacillota; class Clostridia; order Oscillospirales; family Ruminococcaceae; genus Ruminococcus. Next base: position 7,680 of record CAMWRL010000011.1, read on the forward strand.
AGATATGCTTAAAACCGTTATCCGTGAACTTCTTGAAACCTGTCCGGACGATATGAAATTCTTTGACGCTCACTTTGAAAAGGGTCTTGTGGCTCGTCTTGAAGAACTCATTTCCCACGATTTCGGCAGGGTGACTTATACAGAAGCTATCAGGCTTTTGCAGGAGTCCGGCGAAAACTTTGTATATCCTGTTGAGTGGGGCTGCGACCTCCAGACTGAACACGAAAGATATATTTCTGAAAAAGTTTTCAAAAAGGCTGTTTTCGTTACAGACTACCCGAAAGAAATCAAATCTTTCTATATGAAGCAGAATCCAGACGGCAAAACCGTTGCGGCTGTTGATTTGCTCGTTCCCGGCGTTGGCGAGATTATCGGCGGCAGTGAACGTGAAGCAGATTATGACAAACTCGTTGCCGCTATGAACGAAAGAAATATGAATCTTGATTTATATTCGGACTATCTTGATTTGAGAAAATATGGCTCTGTACCGCACGGAGGCTTCGGACTGGGCTTTGAAAGACTTATCATGTACACAACCGGTATGTCAAATATCCGTGACGTTATTCTCTATCCCCGTACAGTCGGCAGTATCAGATAATCATAATACAATTATCTGAAAAATATAATATGACAGCATCGGGAAACATCAATGACGCTGTTTCCCGATTAAATAAATCAGTAAAGGAATGGTATTTTATGTCAAAATCGCTGTATATTCCGGAGGGCTACAAATCAGCCCTCACCCTCAGAGAAACCCAGCACGCTATCAAGTACATCAAGGACGTTTTTCAGCAGGCGTTGTCGTTTGCACTGACCCTTGACCGTGTGTCTGCTCCGCTTATCGTGAAAAAGGGCAGCGGCATTAACGATGACCTCAACGGCGTTGAAAGAAAAGTGGACTTCACAATTAAGGAAATCGGCGGTACTGAAGCCGAAGTTGTGCAGTCACTCGCAAAGTGGAAAAGAATGGCTCTTTACCGTTACGGCTATAATGCCGGCGAGGGTATCTATACCGATATGAACGCTATCCGCCGTGATGACGATACCGACAACACCCACTCGATTTTCGTTGACCAGTGGGACTGGGAAAAAGTTATCACCCGTGAACAACGAAACGTTGATTTCCTCAAAGAAACAGTTAAAAACGTTGTAAAGGCTGTATCATTCGTAAAAAGAAAAGTCGGTCTGCGTTATCCCGCAATCGCCGGAAGCATTTGCGAAGATGTATATTTTATCACAACTCAGGAACTCGAAGATATGTACCCAGACAAGTCCCCTAAAGAACGTGAACGCCTTATAACCAAGGAACACAAGACGGTTTTCATAATGCAGATTGGCGGACTTCTTGCAAGCGGTCAGAAACACGACGGACGTGCGCCCGACTATGATGACTGGTCACTCAACGGCGATATTTTCGTATGGGACGAAGTTCTTGACAATGCCCTTGAAATTTCGTCAATGGGTATACGTGTTGACGAAACATCACTTGCAAAACAGCTTGCCGAAGCAGGTGCAGAAGACAGAATGCAGTATGATTATCACAAGATGATTGCTGACGGTACACTTCCGCTTACTATCGGCGGCGGTATCGGACAGTCAAGACTTTGTATGTTCCTGCTTGAAAAAGCCCATATCGGTGAAGTACAGTCTTCTATCTGGAGCGACGAAATGATTGCAAAGTGCGCCGAAAACGGTATAACACTTCTCTAATGGACGATAAATTCTACTTATTTGAAAACTGGTTCAAATCACAGAAAGACAGATGGTCGGATATCGGAATTACTGTCAAAAATGCGTCTTATCAAAAAGCCAGTAAAATGTGTTATCACAATTATAAGATTGAACTTCTTTCCGGAAACAGTGAGGGGACAATCAGATTATTTGAAAGCAACGGCATATACTGGGTTGATTTGGAATGTGTTAATTTTGATAAAGAAGAAATTTTCTGTAAATCTATTGTTGATTTTGAAAGTATCGAAGATATTTCCGACTATGTGAAAAAACTGGAAACAATTATGGTATAACACACTGAACTCAAAAAATCAAAAGCCTGAGAATTTTTTATAGTTCTCAGGCTTTTGATTTATGCGTTTTTAATTTTGAATTGCAGAAGCTTGTTTCTGTAGTATTCGTATTGCTTTTTACGTGCCTCAATTTCGGCAGGGATTCCGCTTGTCAGGTCGTTGCAGAGAGTATCAAAGCGGTCAAGGATATTTACAATTCTTTCCTGCTCCTCAATCGTTGGAACTGGAATTTTAATTTGTTTTATTGATTCAAGACTTGCATGAACAACTTTACTTTTTATTTTTCCTTTACTTTTTTGTATTCTTGCATTTGTAGTTGAAAGGGCATAAGATAAATATTTAGGGTTTTGCTTGTGTTTCATTACGACAATATCACCGCCGACAAGACATTTTTCCTTGCCAATATATACAGTTGATTTTGCTATATCTTCAACGCTTTCACCAGTAATAGCAAATAATATATCGCCATATTCCATATACTTTTTAGATTTTATATTATTTTCGTCAGTATATGATACGCATTTATCGAAATGTATTCCATAAGTGGTATATATTTCGCCATATCTTATACACGGAGTACCATTTTCAGTTAATTCATCTCTTTTAATACCTGAGCCACGGTAAAACCCTGTTGCAATTTCCCCCAGTGTTCTCCATTCAACATCATCGCCGAAATCAAGAAGATAATCACGATAATATGCATACTGCTTTTTTCTTAATTCAAGCTCTTTTTCAAGTTCATGCTGTAAAGCCGTGACTGTTTCAGAATATTTGTCAAGTATACGGACAATTTCACGCTGTACCTCTATAGGCGGTACGGGGATTTTTAAAAAAGCTACAGCATTAGCATCTATGGTTGGCATAGCACCATAACGTATTTTGGATTTTAAAATATTTTCACTTTTTGAGACAAAGAAATATAAAAATTTATCAAGTAAAATTTCTTGAGGGTACAAAGAAAAACAAGCATCTGACGACCAAAATTCTTTATCTGACCAGTAAACACAACCGGCATTTCCAGTATTAACAACGATTGTAGTACCTGCTTTTCTGTTGTATTGGTCATAATAACCCATAGGCGACAAACCGCCGTGTAAAACCGGATATTTTCCAGAATCATTTAACTGTGATTTTGTTAATCTTTTTCCCCTTAATATTTCGCAAACTTCCCCCAAAGGTTTATACTCCACACCGTCGGGACAAAGCTCATTTATCAAACTATTAAGCTTACTCATTTAATCTTACTTCTCCGAACAAAATTCCACTTTTTCGCCGTTGAGGATTTTGTTTGTAGTACGGACTGCACACATCTTTCCGCACATCGAACACGTATGACGGTCTGCCGGAGGTGTGCTTTCAAAGTACTCACGGGCTTTTTCGCCGTCAATGGCAATGTCAAACATTTTTTCCCAGTCGACTGCGTGACGGGCTTCTGCCATCGCGTTGTCGGGGTCGGCGGCGTGCGGAATGCCTTTTGCAATGTCGGCGGCGTGTGCGGCAATACGGCTTGCAATAACACCCTCTTTAACGTCATTTATGTCCGGAAGTCTCAGGTGTTCAGCCGGAGTAACATAACAAAGGAAGTCCGCACCGCTTGCGGCTGCAATCGCTCCGCCGATTGCAGACGTTATATGGTCATATCCGGGTGCTATATCCGTAACCAAAGGTCCTAATACATAAAACGGTGCGTTATGACAGATTCTTTTCTGGATTTTCATATTTGCGGCAATTTCGTTCATTGCCATATGTCCGGGTCCCTCAACCATTACCTGTACGTCCTTTTCCCACGCACGCTCAGTCAATGCACCCAGTTCAATAAGTTCTGAAATCTGTCCGGCGTCTGTCGAATCGTCAATACATCCCGGACGGAGCGCATCTCCCAGACTTATTGTACAGTCGTACTCACGGAGTATGTCCAGAACTTCATCATAGTGTTCATAGAACGGATTTTCGTTGCCGGTCATCATCATCCACGCAAACAACAGTGAACCGCCTCTTGAAACGATATTCATCTTGCGCTTGTCACGCCGGAACGCTTCAACAGCACGGCGGTTGATTCCTGCGTGAATCGTCATAAAATCAACGCCCTCCTCTGCGTGAGCCTTTACGACTTTCAGAAAATCTTCCGCTGTAATTTCAAGCAGGTCTTTTTCAAGATAGCCGACAGCGTCATACATAGGGACAGTACCTATCATTGCCGGAGACTTTTCAATAAGCTGTTTCCGGAAAGTATTGGTCTTGCCGTAGTTGCTCAAGTCCATGATAGCGTCTGCACCGAACTTCAGAGCAATATCGACTTTTTTCATTTCGTTGTCATAATTGTTGCAGTCGCCGGAAATCCCTAAATTCACGTTGATTTTAGTCCGCATACGTGTGCCTATGCCTTCCGGTGAAATTGACTTGTGGTTTATGTTTGCCGGAATGCATACCTCACCTTTTGCGACAAGCTGACAAAGCTCCTGTTCGCTGATGTACTCTTTTTCTGCAACCGCCCTCATCTCCGGAGTGATTATGCCTTTTTTAGCGGCTTCCATTTGTGTTGCGTATTCTCTCATAATTATAGACTCCTGTTCTTTATAGTGTTTTTAATCAAATCAAGATAGTTAATCGTATTGTTTCTTAATCTGAAATCATGTTCCATAGGACCGTTGCCGCTGCCTAAATTCAATCCCGATTCAAGACAATCATTTATAAACTGCTTTGCCCTACCAACTGAAGCGTACATAGGATAACCCAATGCAAAATTTGATGCTATTGCACTTGACAATGTACAACCTGTGCCATGTGTATTGGGACTATCAATTTTTCTGCTCTTAAACCATTTATATTCCCCATTGTAAAGCAGGTCGTCCGCACTGTCTTTGAGGTGACCGCCTTTGCAGAGTACATTACAGCAGTATTTTTCATATATGAATTTTGCTGTCTGTTCCATATCCTCCACACATGATATTTTCGTGCCTGTAATCAATTCAGCTTCGGGAATATTGGGAGTTACAAGCGTTGCAATCGGAAAAAGCAGATTCTTTACCGCCTCATAAGCTGACGTACTGCTCAAATCCGCACCGCTTGTTGCGACTGCCACAGGGTCTACAACTATATTTTCGGCTTTCCAGTATTTAAGACGGTCTGCAATCACTTCCGCAGTTTCGGGACTTGAAATCATGCCGATTTTCACCGCATCGGGACGTATATCGCTGAAAACCATGTCAATCTGCTGTGCGACAAATTCCGCAGGAACTTCATGTATTCCCGAAACTCCAGTTGTATTCTGTGCGGTAAGTGCCGTTATTGCGCTCATGGCATAAACTCCGAGTGCCTGCATAGTCTTTATATCCGCCTGAATGCCTGCTCCGCCTGAACAGTCGCTTCCCGCAATCGTGAGTGCAGTTCTTGTACTGTAAACTTTGTGCCATATTTCGGAAAGTTCCTTTGCTGCCGTATAGGGATTATCCGCACCGAATACCGCCGATACAACAGCAATTCCCCTGTTTTTGCAGCCTCTTAATTCCCATAAATTTTCTTTTGTGATACCTCCTATTGCAACCGCAGGAATATTTACACTTCCACATATTTCACGCAAATCATCTGCTGTAATTCTGATTGCATTTTTCTTTGTGGGAGACGGAAAAACAGCTCCCACTCCGATATAGTTCGCACCGTCTGCCTGTGCTTTCTGTGCCTGTTCAATGGTCTTTGCAGTTGCACCTATTATAAAGCCATAATCCGTATTTGCACGGATTTCGGCTACAGAATCATCTTCCAAACCAACGTGTACGCCGTCCGCACCGCTTAACATTGCCGCTTTCCAGTCGTCATTAACTATAAGTTTCACACCATGTTTATGACATATCGGAACAAGTTCAGCTGCAATTTTTGCAAGTTCTTCTGTACTGACATTTTTTTCACGAAGCTGTATCATAGTTGCTCCGCCTTGTATTGCAAGTTCGACCTGCAATTTCATGTCCTTGCCCTTTAAACATTCGCTGTCGGTTATTGCGTAAAGACTAAGCATATCAGGATTAAAAATCATTTATTTCAGCTCCTTTCCTTAAATCTTTTATATATTCCGCAGGATTATCACAGGTCATAAATCCGCTCATGATACACGCTCCGTCTGCTCCGGCTTCTGCAACAAGATTTATATTATCCGCATTTATTCCGCCGATTGCATAAACCGGAATTTTTACCGCACTGCATACCTGACTTAAAAAGTCAAGTCCACGAGGTTCAAGACCTTTTTTGCAGTCTGTTTCAAAAATATGACCGACTATAACATAATCAACGCCCATTTTTTCAGCCTCTACTGCTTCTTCAACCGAATGTACAGATGCACCGGCAAGATTAATAAAATTCATATCTTTCAGACGGATATGCTGCAACATCGGCATTGTCATATGAATATTGCTGAAAATTTCAGGGTGAAAATACATACTGCACGGCACATTATATTTGTCGCTTATTTCCAGTATATTAAAAGCTGTTTTAACATAGTCATCATCTTTACAGTCCTTGTCACGGAATATTATCCTGTCAGGCTTTGCGGAGGCTATTTTTTCAATCCTTGTCAGGAAATCTTCCCTGCACGATTTTTTGTCCGTCACGCATATAATCTTAAACATAAATATAATCATTCAGCACCGGCTGGAGACCCTCTCCCGACATGTCGTTATACATCTGCTGAAAACTCCTTCCGTCATTTATCTCAAACTGTTCATCACCCTCTGCCGAAGCGTTTTTCTTGCCTGTATACTTGCTTTCGTGGTCGCCTATGCCTGTTGAAACTCCTGCCGATACTTTGGTTGCGCATATCTTGACTATGCCGTTGCGGAAACTCTCGCTTTCCCTTGATGATACGGTAATTCCGCAGAACGGCAGAAAAATTCTGTATGCGCAGAGTATCTGACAAAGCTGTTTTTCGTGAACGTCCAGCGGATTTATTTCAGCGTTGTTGACAATAGGGCGCAGTCTCGGACACGATAATGATATTTCAGCGTGAGGATATTTTCTTTGTAGATGATATATGTGCAGTGCGCTTGCAAGAGCATCTTTCCGGAAGTCCGACAGCCCCAACAGTGCCGAACACGCTATTCCACGCATACCGCCCATTAAAGCACGTTCCTGAGCGTCAAAACGGTACGGAAAAACCCTTTTATTTCCCATAAGGTGAAGTTGTTCATAACGGTTGCTGTCATACGTTTCCTGAAATACTGTAACATAGTCCGCACCGCATTCGTGAAGATATTTATAGTCTTCTGTGTTTACTGGATATATCTCAAGTCCTACCATACGGAAGTACTTCCTTGCAAGTTTACAGGCTTCGCCGATATATTCAACACTGCTCTCCGAACGGCTCTCCCCTGTCAGAATAAGAATTTCTTCCATACCGCTGTCAGCTATTATTTTCATTTCGTTTTCTATCTGCTGAATGTCAAGTTTCATACGTTTAATGTCGTTGTAGCAGTTGAAACCGCAGTAAACACAATAGTTATTGCAGTAGTTCGCAATGTACAGAGGAGTGAACATATATACTGTATTTCCGAAATGCTTAAGCGTTTCTGCACGGGCTTTTTCTGCCATCTGTTCAAGAAAAGGCTCTGCCGCAGGCGACAGCAGGGCTTTGAAGTCCTCAACCGTACATACGTTGTGTTCAAGTGCGGACTTTACGTCCTCAGACGTATATGAATTATAATCATAACTTTCCATAGCCGTCAGAACCTTTTCCCGTATGTCCGAATCGATTTTTTCCATACCGTTCATATACGCCATATGGTCTGTGCGGACAGACGGGTTATTTTCAAGTTCGTGCTTTTTTCTCAGTGCGCTTTCCGACAGCTTTTCCGAATCAATAAAATAATTATTTTCCATATTGTCACCTTAGTCGTGCAGAAATCCCGTCAGGCTGTCCGAAGCAGAAGCCCCTCTTGTAAGTACCCGTCCAAGTCCGGAAAGATATGCTTTTCTGCCTGCTTCAACCGCCTGTCTGAAAGCCTCAGCCATTAACGGCAGATTTCCGGATGTAGCTAAAGCCGTGTTGCACATTACGGCAGAAGCTCCTATTTCCATAGCTTCGCAAGCCTGTGACGGTCTGCCTATTCCTGCATCAACTATTATAGGCAAATCAATTTCGTCAATTAAAATTTCTATGAAGTCCCTCGTAGCAAGCCCCTTGTTTGAGCCTATCTGTGAAGCCAAAGGCATTACGGCAGACGCTCCGGCATTTACAAGGTCACGGGCAGTATACAAGTCCGGATACATATACGGCATTACTACAAATCCCTCTTTGGCAAGAATTTCTGTAGCCCTGACGGTTTCGGCGTTGTCGGGCAGAAGATACTTACTGTCACGCATTATTTCTATCTTGACAAAGTTTCCGCATCCCAGCTCCCTTGCAAGCCGTGCAATCCTTACGGCTTCATCGGCGTTTCTTGCCCCCGAAGTGTTTGGCAGAAGTGTTATTCCGTCCGGAATATGGTCAAGTATATTTTCGTGTTCCTTAGAGTTGGCACGGCGTACCGCAAGCGTAATTATTTCAGCTCCGGCATACTTTACAGCCGATTCAATCAGATTCAGCGAATACTTTCCGGAACCCAGTATGAACCTTGAATTAAATTCGTGTCCGCCGATTATAAGTTTATCGTTGTTATCCATAAATAAAAATCTCCTATACGTTAAAATCTCCTGCAATAATACGCAGTATCATATTGGACTGGTGTCCTGCACAGACCATTACCCGTGACGAAAAAAGTCCCGTACCGTCATCAACGTCCGTCTGACCGTCTCCGCAAATATAAAGTCTTTTCATAACACGGCGTGTGGTTATAGTATTTGCCGAATCCAGTCCAGCCATTCCCGAACCGGAAATTATATACTTTTCCGGAAAGTTTTCAAAAACGCTGTTGACAAGTACGGCTTTTGCTTCTGCACTGTCAAAGGCTTCGCATATAATATCGTCATTCCTGAGAAGTTCGGGGATATTGTTTTCATCAAGTCTTACGCAATCTGGCACTATACGACAGTACGGCGCAATCCTGTGAAGATTTTCGGTCATTGCGTCAGTTTTGTAAAGTCCGACCTGCTCCGCAAAGTACTGCTGACGGTTAAGGTTTGATATGTCAACCCTATCGAAGTCAATTATATGAAGCTGTCCTACTCCTGCCCGTGCCAATGCTATGGCGATATTTGAACCAAGTCCGCCGATTCCGCAGACCGCAACCGTCGCAGAAGATATTTTTTTCTGCAAATCCTCCCCGTGACGTTCAGCAAGGGCATTGTATACTTCCTTTTCGGACGGTATCACAATTATCAGCCTCCCCCTACAAAACGTACTATTTCAAGCTTGTCGCCGTCCGAAACTTCCGTACTGCCGTAATCTGCTTTCGGGACTATGTTCTCATTGAGTTCAACCGCAACACGTTTTCCGTTATACTCCAGAACGTCAAGCAATTCTGCAACCGTTCCCGTAAAATCAAGCTTTTCGCCGTTGACTGTTATCATATTTATCACTCCCATACAAAAAGGGAAACCGCATATATGCAGTTTCCCCGTAAAATCAAGGTCTTCCTGCACCGGCATTATCCGTATCAGGTTCAAAGGGTCGGAATTTATAATTCCCTCTCAGCGTTTACTGAACGCTCCCCCGACATTTCTTATTGATGACGGGTTTCCGCAAACCCGTCACCTGTTGTTTTTGGCTGTTTTCCGGACAAAACCCAGATTTTGCCGTTATATCGGTGACGGGGTTTACCCGTTTATAAAAACCTTTATAAAAAAAATTTTTTACACGAAAGAGTTTATAATACCCGTCAACCCGTCATCATTATCTGATAAAAAGTATAGTTTTCGGGTATATACAGCCTTTTTTCTGTGGTGACGGGTTTATATCAACTCGTCATTGTTGTCAGTCCTCTTTGCTCTCAAACTGGCTTTCGTGGCGTGTAAAGAAGTCTGTACGTGGCGGCAGGAATTTAAGTTTATGGTTTTCGCCAGTGAAGTAAGTCAGCGGTTCAAGGATAGTTTCCCAAGACCATATACGCTCATCAACTTCCAGATATTCACGGAGTTTTTCTGTTCCGAAAGGTGCTAACGGGTGCAGTAATACTCCTGCAATCCTTATCATATAGAAAAGGTTCGCCAATGCCTGACTGAGTTTTTCCTTGTCGTCTGCGTCTGCCGTAACGTTCCTTGACATATATTTACTGCCGTTTCTGATGTAGCTGTCCAGAACGTACGTACACTGGTGGAACGCAAATTTTGACATATGGCGTTCAAATTCAAGTACAGCTTTTTCGGCTTCCTGCACGAACTTTTCCTCCGGAGCAGCAGACGGCATAATTCCGTCAAACTCTTTCTGAGTGGTATAGAATGCCGTACGAATCATTCTGTTAAAGACGTTGGACAATAACAGACCGTCTTTTACAACGGGGTCGGAGTCTTCGGGATTTGCAAGAGGGTTGTAAGGCTTCGGCATAAAGCTTACTGAACGCTGTCCCAGACCCAGACCCAGCCAGTGCATACGGAGCTGTTCAGGGGTATAGTGGTCAAGTAAATCGTCAGCCATAGGGGGCTTGACATCTCCGGAACTTGATGCTTTCTTGTCAAGGAAAAGTATATGATGATTTGCGACAATAGTCGGCATTTGCAGCTCGCCGTCAGGAATATCAGCAGTTTTTTCCGCATTTTCCTGCTGAGCAATCCACATTGCAGGTTCAGCAATGCCATAGAAATAAATATTGTCCTGTCCGATAAACTGATAAACTTTAGAATCCTTACTGCACCAGTAGTCTTTCCATTCGTCACGAGGTCTGCCGGATTTTTCAAGATACGTCTGAGTGAACGATATAGGAGCCCAGAGCGATTCAGGCCATACCCAGACCGTAAGACCATCAGCACCGTCCATAACAGGCGCAGGCACTCCCCATTCTATGTTGCCGGTAAGTCTGAACGGCACAAGGGTTTTTCCGGTACGGTAGCGGATTCCGTTTTCAGTCAATATCGCACAAGCCTTGTCGCAGTCCGAAAGTTTACTGAACTCTATCGTAAATGACGGTTTTTTCTTTTCCTCAATATAAGTATGTTCGGGCATACTGTCTCTGAGGGAGTTATATTTTTCCTCAAACTCACGCTTTACATAAATAACCGGCGGTTTAAGAAACTCTGAGATAGTTTTCCACACAACGGGACGGATTGACTTGTCTTTTTTCATATCCTCGACCCATTCTTGCAGAAGTTTTTCGTAATCTCTAAGTCTGAAATACCAGTTTGTAACGGGTTTCATTGACGGAGTTTCGCCCGTTAAGGTGCTTACCGGATTTATAAGGTTTTCGGGCATATACTGGTGTCCCAAATCGCACTCGTCGGCATAGCCCTTTTCGGAAGTACAGCCCTCTACCGGACACTTTCCGATAACCTGTCTGCCGTTGAGGAAAACTCCGGCTTTATCGTCAAAAAACTGCATTGTAGTAATCTTGTCAAGCTGACCCTTTTTGTACAGCGAACTTATAAACCAATCTGTAACTTCTGCGTGAATCTCTTTTGAGCGTCCCAAGCCGGAAGCTGCGAACAAGTCCGGTGATATTCCGTAAGCGTCAAGTGTAGCTTTCTGTCTGTCGTGATTGCGCTGTACGAAGTCTTCCAGACTGCCGTCAAATTCGCCGTTTTTTACTTTGACTCTCCAGCCCTCAGCAATCGGTGAACCGTAACAATCCGTACCGCCTACAAAGATAACATTTTCTTTGCCTATGCGGTCACGCAGAAATCTTGCATAAGTATCGGCAAATACAA
>CAMWRL010000012.1 GCA_947176685.1 uncultured Ruminococcus sp.
ATATTATACTGAGAATGTAGTTCTTACAAGCTCGTCAATAGAAGTCTGTCCTGCAACAACAAGTTCTGCCGCATTGTCACGGAGCAACTTTGTACCATTGTTGCGTGCGGCTTCTTCGATTTCTTCCTTACCGCCGCCTGCCGCAATAATCTGCGAAACCTTGGCGGTACAGTGAATGATTTCATGAATAGCGGTTCTTCCTCTGTAACCGGTGTTGTTGCAGTCCGGACAGCCGACAGGCTTATAAATCTGTATTGACTGGTCAACGCCCATAAGTTCGCTTTCTTCTTCGGTTGACATAACAGGTGTCTTACAGGAAGGGCAGAGAACCTTAATAAGACGCTGAGCGATAACGCCGATAAGTGAAGTTGCAACCATGTAAGGAGCAACGCCCATATCTACAAGACGGACAACGGTTGAAGCCGCATCGTTTGTATGGAGTGTTGACAATACAAGGTGTCCGGTGATAGCGGCACGGATACCAATATCGGCAGTTTCGGTATCACGCATCTCACCTATCATAACGATGTCAGGGTCCTGACGGAGAATTGAACGGAGAGCCGCAGCAAAGGTCATTCCGGCTTTCATATTTACCTGACACTGGTTGATGCCGTCGATAGCTTTTTCTACAGGGTCTTCAACCGTGATAACATTTACATTAGGTTTAGCGAGTTCACCGAGGGCGGCGTAAAGAGTAGTAGTTTTACCGGAACCCGTAGGACCTGTTACAAGGATAACGCCGTGAGGTACACGGAGCATTGACTCGAAAAGCTGATAGTTATAGTCGGACATACCGAGGTCGGTAATTTTACGGAGCGCAATCTGTCCAGTTGACAGAATACGTATAACTATCTTTTCGCCGTTTACCATCGGAAGTGAAGATACACGGACGTCAAGTGTAGTACCGTCAACAACCTGCGTGAAACGTCCGTCCTGAGGTATTCTCTTTTCAGCAATGTTCATACCGCTGATAAGTTTGAGACGTGTTGTCAGCGCACTGTGTACCGCACTGGAGATATTCATAAGTTCAACAAGGTCGCCGTTTACACGGATACGGATTCTTGTATAGGTCTTGAACGGCTCGATATGAATATCGGTAGCGTCTGCACGGTAGGAGTTTTCAATAATCGTTGTAGCAAGCTTAACGATAGGTGCGCTTTCAACTCTGTCTTTGGATTCCTCGTCTTCCATAGCACCATTATCGCCGCCGTTCATAGCTGCGATACTGTCAACCACGCTGTCAACGTTCTGCATTGAGTAATTCTTACCTATAGCCTTGTTTATAGCCGATGTGGTAGCAAGTACCGGAATACAGTCCATACCGGTTGAGACCTTGATTTCTTCAAACACTATGAAGTTTACAGGGTCGTTCGTTGCAACCGTAAGACGTTTACCTGTAATAGCAATTGCAATAACTGTATGTTTTCTTGCAAGTGCCTCCGGTATTTTGTTGACCGCATCGGAGTTGATTTCAACTGCGTCAAGGTCAACGTACTTAACCATCATTTTTCCGGCGAGTGCCTTAGTGAAATTGGCTTCAGACATAAATCCGAGTTCAACAACAACGTCACCGAATTTTTTTGAACCATTGGATTCTTTCTGCGCCTCAAGAACTTTCATAAGCTGTTCCTGATTGATAAGACCCTGACCAACTAAGTAATCGCCTATTCTCTCATTTCTCATAAAAAACCTCCGCTCTTTATTCATAAGTATGATTTCAGAAAAATATTACAGATATTTACAGTTCTGAAAACAAACTTTTAAAATTTACTTGAATTTTCCAGAAATTGTGTTATAATAAAATATGTCACTATTAAATGTAAAGGAGGGTAAAACAAAATGGGTGAATTTACAAATATGCTTCATGACGAATTTACTTCGCCGTTATTCCAGATTTCGTTTTACGCTATAGTATTTCTGTTCGGCATAAGCATAGGAAGTTTCCTCAACGTTGTGATACTGAGACTTCCCCGTAACGAGTCTCTTATAAAGAGTTCGTCACACTGTATGACATGCGGTACAAAAATACGTGCAAGGGATTTGATACCAGTATTCAGTTGGCTTGCACTCAGAGGCAAGTGCCATAGCTGCGGCGAAAAGATTTCATCAAGATATCCGATTGTCGAAAGTCTTAATGGTCTGCTTTTCGTGCTTACGTTCTGGGTGTTTGACATTAATGCTGAATCCATAATAACCTGCGTTCTGATGTCTTTGCTGGTAGTCGTGGGATTTATGGACTGGGACACTATGGAAATTGACGAAAGAATACTGGGACTGATTGCCATACTGGTAATTCCGTCACATATTTTCACTGACCAGTCAACCATTGAACAGAGAATCATCGGAGCATTAATAATAAGTGTACCGTTTTTTATCATAGGCGAAGTAAGCCGCAGTTTCATAAAAAAGAAGTTCGGAGAAGACTTCCGTGCTATAGAACTTGGCGATACACTTCTGATGATTGCCGCCGGTGCTTACCTTGGAACAAAGGCTGTTATCGTTTCAGCATTGCTTGGAATAGTAATTGCAGCTGTTGCCGGACTGATTAACAAAATGGTTTCCGGTGAATCAAAGTTCGCATTCGGTCCGTATCTTTCAATCGGCATAGCAATAGGAGCTTTGTGGGGCAACGGTATTGCCCAATGGTATCTTGGTTTACTGACTGCTCCGGTTCAGTAAAAAGCATCAAAAAAACATAGGCAGCAGCATTGTGACTGCTGCCTGTTTTTTTGTGTGTAGATTAGTTCAAAGTATAGATAATATAAATGTTATTTCCGCCTGCATTATTGGAGGAGTCATATAGGTAAAAAGAAGGGGGGGGTACCGGGATTTCTTCATAGTCCCATTTACCGTCTGATTCTTTTGTAGGAGGAGTTCCTGCTGTACATTCGTCAACCATAGTTGTAGGAGTATAGTCTATTGTTCCGTTGCCCTTGCCGTTGCGTCTCACGGGACGGTAATTAAGACTTTCATTATATGTCGTGAAATTGTTGTTGATATTTACAAGAGCAAGAGTAGCGTTTGACGCTGCATATGGTGAACCGAATACTTGACGTCCATCGGCAAGGGTATCATGATATTTTTTAGTTCCATCTTCATTTTTGTAAGTCACAAATGTGAATGAGAACATATCCTTACCGAATGTATATGGTGCCAATATGTCTTCGCCTGTTGTATCATCTTCACCTACTTTAATAAGAACCGGATTTACACAGCCGAAATACTGATCTTTGGTGACTTTAGCCGGAAGACCTTCAACACTGTCATCAATGGGATTTAGAGTATTGTATCCAAGTGACGCAAAAATTGAATAGTCCTTGTAATAAACATCATTTATAACAGGCTGGTCCATACTTACGTTGGTTACGGTACACGGCTCAATTGTCGTAATATCCCAGTTACTTGTTGCTGCATTCCAGTCCTGATAAGTATATCCTGCTTCAAAGTTAAACACACTTTCAGTAATTCTTCCCTGATGGTCATTGTCAATCTTCATGACATTAACCTGACCTTCTATGGGTTTGTTGCTGCTATCAGCCTTGTCTCTAAAATAGCTTTCAACAAAATTTGTAACAGCTTTTGTCTGACGGTCTTTCTCGTCTGTACCAGTAATCACTACAGACTGACCAGTGTCAGCATCATATTCTTTGAGGTCCCCGTTGTGTACGTATACAGCACTTGCATAACGGAGAGTACCTTCAAAATAACGTTTGATATTGTCAACGGTGGCGGAATTTGCTTCCTGAAGCGATGCACCTTTCATCATTTTGCCTACGGGGTCAAGAAACTGCAAAGCACCAAGCATAATTATTCCGAAAACCGCCATAACAACAATCAGTTCAACGAGGGTAAAGCCTTTAAGAGTTCTTTTATTTTTCATGTTCAGCCTTCCTCCTTTCACTGAATATCATCAATAAATTTGAAATGACCTTTTATATTTCCGCTGTAGATGCTTTTGTCATCGTCATCTTTAGTGCCGGTATCTGTAAGTTCATCGCTTGTACTGTAAAGCTTTCCTTTTACTTCAACAGAACTGCCGCTGCCTGCTTTGCTGACGTTGATTGTGACATTCTCATCAATGAGCTTGCCTCTGCCTGAAGCTTTTGTATCATGGGTTTCAGCGGCAGGACCTTCAACAGCAACTCTTGTATTTCTTGCCTTGGTATCTCTGCGGTAGTTATTAATTGTAACGCCGAGAGTAGTAAGGAGCAGTGCCAGTACTGCCATTACGGCAATGGAGATGATAACTTCAACAAGAGTCATACCACGTTTTCGGCGTGATTTTGTATTTTTTTCGTTATTCATAGCACACCTCCATTAAAAACCATCGTAGTACATTATGTCAAATTCCTTGGATGTTTTAGTACCTTCATCATCGTCTTTATCGGGTAAGCCCTTATGAGTATAAAGGAATGTCCAATCATTCTGTCCGTCAGCATAAGCAACGTTAAGGACGCCTATTACACCGACGCACTTTGCATTTCCTTCTTTATCTCTAACTTTAATTCCGTCATAATAAACCTCAGACTGTATCGGTGCTGCCTTTTGAATATAAAATGCCATATTAGGAGCTTCAATAGCTGCTGTAACTACTTTATTCGGTCCATCAAAATTCCAGAATTTAAGACTCGGTGTTGATACATTGCCCTTGGCATCATAAGCCTTTGCTTTTTCAGAATAAATCTTGATTTTGGGAGATGCTGCCTTTTCACCTATCACTTTGTTGGCATCATCTTTTGCGTACAAATCATCATCATTTGCAATCTGGAAAGTCTCTTTATTCTTTATCAAATCATAATATGATTTTGTCATAATACTTCCGCCATCAAATTTAACATTGCCTTCGACAAAAAGTATAAGATTTCCACAGTTGGGTGCTGAATCATCATAAATGATTCCATAATCCTCAAAATCCTTTTTATCCATTTCAAAATCTTTAAGTCTTACCCATATATCATTTGTGGATGTATTTTTTATATAGATTGTTTTATTAAAACCGCTTCCGCTAAGCGTACAGCTTTGGTTGAGTATTTCATCAGGCACATTACTCTTGGTATATACATTCTGATTTACGGCTTCAAGGTAGTTTGAATCGATTTCAGTTATGGACTTGGCTGAGAAGTTATAATCTTCTTCGATTTCTTCAACGGTCTTAAGTACCTTTGAATCAGCAATAGGAGTACCGTCACCGATTTCCTCAAAACCAAGAATTACAGCCCTTTCAGCTTTTCGGGGATATATTTCATTAAAGACCTTATTGATTTCGTCTTCTTCAGAAGCTGATACAAACAATACACTCGGGTCAGTTACAGGTGTTTTTGTAGGATCGCTTTTGTTATAGAATGTCACGCCAGCATATGGATTATGGTCAGTAGATCTAATAATTTCACCATTTTCTCTTACGTAATAATAATTCGGTTTTGCTTCTGCCTGACCGCAACGAGTAAGAGAACCGTCATCCTCAACATAATAATAATAATACTGCTCAGATGTTTCTTGAAATTCATTATTCCATTCAGTATAATGGTCACTTGTTGCTTCATCTTTTGAGCATTCATTACCATACGGGTCGTAGTAAACTTTTGCGTTTTCATCTTTAGGTTCAATTATTGGGCTCAATAAATTACCATTTTCATCAAAGTCAATTCCTCCGTCAGAATTTACCTTTAATTTGGGTTCAAACTTATATGAAACACCATTTATATAATAAAGTTTATCCCAATCAGTAACCGGATTACCAAATTTGTCAACCGGACCACCAACTTCATTTGACCAAGAAATTTCAGAAGTATCAACATCTACATAATCTCTTGCCCATACATTGTCATATTCTTTATAACCGCTTCTAAAAATGCCACTATGGAAAATATTTTCTCTTACTTCATATCTAGGAAGTAATTCATTTTCATGTAACTCATTTTCATAATAGTCGTATTGTGAATTCAAAGAATATCCATTGAAAGAGTATATTGTACCCTCAACTGTACTTGCATCATCTTTTGTAAGGCTTCCCTTATAATACAAGTCACCTTTAATAGTTGTATTTGTCAGATTAATATTGTCACCACATATAACATCGCCATTTATAGTTGAATTTGCTATTTTCAGCCAGCCTTCTGCTTTGACGTTTCCATTAACTGTAAACATCTTTATTTCAGCATTACCCTTGGTATAAAGATTACCAGAAGTACATGAACTGAGATATGTATCAGTTCCATTAACTACCGAATTACTCCATGAATAAAGTACAGAAGCTGAATCACTACCAAAATGTGAAATTTTGCCTGAATCCTGACAATAGATATCTGCATAAAGGCTGACATTATTTTGTTGTGCGTCTATCGAGCCGCAGAAAATATTAAGAGGAAGCTTGTCATCGCCAATAGTCTGGTTTTTAAGTTTTAAAAGTGAATCAACATATATATAAGGAATTTCATTGAATTTTGTAATTTCCTGATTATATTTAACTGCTGTATCATTGTTTACAGTTTCGGAAAAGACCTTAAAAGAACTATTCTGTATATCCATATTTCCCCAGACAGACATACCGGAGCCTTTAGTAGGAAAATAAACATGTGTTTGGGTATTTACGTCAAGACTTCCATTTACCACAAAAGGTGCTTCAATGGTCTGGTCATTACCTGTCTCGAATTTAACTAATATATCTGAATTTTCAGGAACATTCGGAATATAAGCTCCTGAGGCGTCTATATCTGCTACTGCTCCATCCTTACGGTTAAGATAGAATTTATCTTCAAGCTTAACATCAGGATTAAGCAGAAGATTATAGTCACCCTTATAATATCTTGTACCCTTATCCATACCAATACCAAGATATGTACCGCCAAAGGAATTAGTATGGTTAGATATAGTAGCAGAGCCAACGGTTACGAAACCGCCGCCGCCGCCGCCGCCGCCGCCGGGCTGCGGGGGGTCTTTGAGGACATACGCAGTGATAGTTTTGGTTTCGCCGCCTGACGTAACATCAGCGGTTATGGAAATAAGGTCTCTTTCAACCCATTCCTGTTTGCTGTTATCGTAAAACTGTTTTTTGCCGGCATATGAAATTGTTGCCTTGTCAACTTTACCGATTCCGGCAGCAGATGTTGTTATATCAACATTTACATCAAAACTTCCGGAATCTTTAAGGGAGTTCATAGCTATGGCAAAATTTTCATCTTTTTTTGCCGCCGCAAGAATACTGTCTATAACAGCTCTTGCGGTGTAGCTTGCCTGTGAGGAGGAGTATGACTTGTGAGCTCTGTTGTTTGCGGCAGTCGCAAGCACCAGAGTACTTGTAAGAAATACTATCAGCAGGGACATTACCGATACTACCGTAAGGAGTACCGCACCCCTGAAACTTCGTTTTTTCTCAGTTTTCATAAATTTACCGCCTTTCAAATAACTCAGCGAACATTATTCTTCGGTATTAGGCTTAGGCATATCATAAACTGAATATAAACTGATTACGATTTGTATTGAAGATGTATAGGCGTCATCGATAGTAAGTTCTTCCGGAGCAGCAGCAGGTTCCGGAACTTCTGCATTTTCATCTGTAGGCTGACCTTCCGGATTTTCAGCATTTTCAGCATCTTCTGGATTTTCATTTGTTTCAGGCTCAGGACGGTCAAGACCTTCTTCCTCTGCCTTGTTTGCGCCGAATGAATAGTCATCAATACTTACCTGATTTATAAGCATTGTTTTCTTGAGTTCTTCAATGGCTTTCATGTAGTTCCAGAGAGCTTCTTTTGTGCCTGTAACTCTCATACCATATTGTGTCTGGATGATTGTTTCAACATTTCTTTGTGAAAGTGCTGTGCTTTCTGCAAGAATTTTATTCATAGCGTCTGCATAATCACCGTTGAGGTCTGCCGAATTAAACAGACCAGATGCCGGCATTGATTCTATTTCAGAATAATAGTAGCCAAGAGATGATTCTTTAGGTGAAGTTACTTCAAGATTATCGATACGTACGCCGCATTCTTCTGCGTAATGCTGCATATACTGGTCGAGCTTGACAGTAGTGTCTATATCGCCCAGCGGAATGAAATCAGCTGTCAGCTTGCCGGTTTCCTCATAAGTTTTGTTGATATTTTCTTTAAGGGGTTCAATCTTTGCGATTCTTGCTTCAAGGTCTGCTTGTTCTGCCTGTTTGGTGGCAAGAGTAGCTTCGTCTTCTTTTATATCCTCGTTCTTGGGTTTTACCAGACCAACGAATCCGGCAATCAGAATAACTACTGCCAGCAGTATGCCAAGGATTACCTTGTCTCTGTAATTGAGTTTCATTGTTAATCAGCCTCCTTATTCTGCCGCTTCTTCTTCGGCGGATTCTTCTTCAACAGGGTGATAAGCACTCTGTTCACCGGCAAGTTGTACAATCACGTCAAATCTTACAACACGCTTTGTTTCCTTTTCTTCGCTGTTGGTTTCCGTTTCAATCACAACTTCAGTCACACTGTAACCGGTGTACGATGCAGCGTCAAAATCTTCTTCAGCAACTATCTTGTCAATGAATATTGATGGAAGTTCCTGATATGCGCCTGTATTTGCATCGCACTGAACGCTGAATGTAAATACGCCGTCACTATAATTCGGAGTAAGAAACTTAGTATTTTCAACGTCAAGTTCAAGTTCTTCTGCGGTGTTTTTAAGAATCTCCTCAAAGAGGTCATATTTGTCACCGTTGATAACCGGCTGTGAGTAGAAAGCATCGTGGGCATTCACCATACTTGTGTTGTAAGTGTCAACCTTTTCTTTAATTCCCTCAAGTCTTGTAAGGTAAGCGATTTTCTTGGCGGTCTCCGGACTGTCGATAAATTCCTGACATACCTGAATATCGTCCTGAATGCCGTTGTCCTTTATTGTAAGAAAGCCCCATGTACCTACAACTACCAGTGCGGCAACCGCTACTGCGGCAAGCATAAAGATATTTCCTGCGCCGTCATTGCCGCCTCTGCTTCTTACTACAGCACCGAAATCGCCTTCAAGAAGGTTAAGTTTTTCCTTGTCCTTGTCTCTCTTGAACATTGCGCCGATAGCGTTGGCATAGAGTGAAAATTCAAGATTTTCGTGACCGTGAATCTGCGGAGGCACGTTTATAAGGTTTGTGTTGAGGTCAAGTTTTTCAAGTTCGTCAGTAAGTCTAACATAGTCGTGAGTATCGCCGTAGAATACAATATTTTCAATGGTTTCACCGGTGTTTCGGCTTCTGTGGAACTGAAGCATACGGAAGATATTTTCGTTTACTGCCTCAAATACATAGTCGTCAGAATAATCGTAGTCAGCAGGGTCTATTGACGCAAAACGTGAGAATGAAAGCTGATTTGCTTCATAAAGGTTGAGTGAAATGAAGTTGTTGTCAATCTGTACAGCAAGCAAAGGCATTTTTGACTGGATTTTAGTATCAGCCAGAAGTACTTTTGTAATACAGTTGCATCCAATCATAACTGATTTCAGAGAGATACCCAGAAGTTTGAACATTTCTCTGTAGCTGTTTACGATTTCGTAAGGACAGGCAGTTGCAAGTACCTTATATGTATCACCTTCTCCGTCACCAACGATAGCGTAGGAAACGCTGTAAATATCGTCAAGACCGAGTTCTGCGAGCATCTGCTGTTTTACAGTTTTCTGCATTTCGGTAAGTTTTACCTTAGGAACGTCAAGTTCCTTGAAGATGTTGAGGTTGGACGAAATACTTACCATAGCTTCCTTGTCGGGCATCTTGTTTTTTCTGAGGATACCGTTTATAAGGGTGGCAACGTTAGGAACGTCCTTGATGTGACCGTTAACAATAAGTTCTTCGTCAATGTCAAGTGATGCAGCGGCACTGATTTTGATTTTGCCGTTACTTTCCGCACCTTTGACTACTCGTATATTTCTGTCAGTAATATCAAATGAAAGCATTTATCTTTTCCACCTTTCCGTGAATTATTCGTTTTCGATAGAGTCGAATGAGCCATAGAGTGCAGGGTAGATACCACATACAACAAGACCTATGATGATAGCCATAAAGATAAGGAGAACAGGCTCAACCATACTTACAAGACGCTGTACAGCGGCGTCAGATTCTTCTTCGTAATAGTCGGAAGTCTTTTCAAGAATTGAGTCCAGCGCACCTGATTCTTCACCTACGAAAAGAATGGAGCAGAACATATTTTCAAAAAGTTCAGACCTTGTTACAGCATTTGAGAGTGTTTCGCCCTGTTTTACTTCATCAACAACTTCAAGGAATTTTTCGTCAACGTAGGAGTTTCCGAGAACTGCCGATGCTCTTTCAAGACATTCAACCATAGGGATACCGCTTGAATAGAGAGATGAGAGAGTACGTGCAAAACGTCCGGTATAGATTTTTGTGATAAGCGGACCGAATCCCGGACCTTTCATAATAAGGCGGTCGAATTTCAGTCTTATGTTCGGGACTTTGAGTGCGTACTGTATACCGAAGAAAATACCGGCGGCTACAGCGATAAGTATGTACCATTTGTGCTGGATAACGTCCGAGATACTTGCCATCATTTTAGTAAGGGCAGGCATATCGTCAGGGTCTTCATACATAGCGATGAATGTAGGCATGATAAATGCGAATAGGAAGATAACAATAACCACGCAGAGTACAAGGAGTATTATAGGATAAACCATAGCACTCTTTACAGTATTTTTAAGTTTACCTTCTTTGTTGTAATGGTCAGCCATACGGGTCATAATTACGTCAAGCGAGCCGCTGGTTTCACCTGCGCCGACCATTGAGATAAGGAAATCCGGAAATGAGCCTGCGTGCATTTCGAGAGTAGACGAAAAAGATTCACCTTTCTGAACATTTTCATAAATGTCCTGCCAGATAGCCTTACCTTTTTCGCTTTCCTGTTCTTTGGTGAGAATGTCGATTGCTTTTACAAGCGTCAGACCGGAAGTAAGCATAGCACTCAGCTGACGGCAGCAGAATGTAAGCTCTTTGGTGCTGAACTTGTAGATAGATTTTGTGTTGGTTGAATCGCCTTCCTTAAAGTCTTTGACGTACAGACCTCTTTCTTTTGCCTTTTCAAGGAATTCCTGTTCGGTCTCAGCGTTTATAACGCCTTTCTGCTGTCTGCCACGTGCATCTTGTGCGACATAGGAAAAACTCTTCATAGAACCACCTCCATAGATTGAATTTTATAGGTTAGGGATAATACGCCACCTTAATAATAACAATTATAACATTTTAAAGGTTATATTTCAATTGTTCTTTTGATACAAATAATCAGCAGTCTTTTTATCAATATTCAACAACTTTTATACCAAATGTAATATATAAGACAGAAAAACCGAAATTATTCTACAAAAAATCAAATAAAGATGACGCAGCGCAAACAAAATATGAAGTGCCGGCAGGCTTGCACTTGCACATTGTTAAACTTATACAAATATTATAACACATTCGATGAGGAATTGCAATAATTTATATTGAATTTGCAGATTTTTTTTATATATTTTTATACAATTGTAAATTACAGGAAATATTTTAACCTTAGTTTGTATAAAATCACCTGTATGCACAAATTTCAACACTAAAATATCATCATTTTTCACAAAAACAAAAATTCTACAGTAAGGATTTATCGCCGTCATGCGAAACACTTACATTTTCAAATATATTCTTGAGTTCAGTTTCATAGTCTTCGGGACTGGTTTCAGCCGGACTGTAATGTGTCAGCCATAATTTTTTTACATCTGCATTTTCAGCTATAAGACAAGCGTCCTGCATAAGCATATGACCTTTTTCATTCATTGACTGTTTCTTGGAAATATTCCCGTACATACCCTCACATACAAGCAAGTCGGAGTTGCGCACAAAGTCCGTTATTCCGTCAACCGGTAACGTGTCCGTAATATAAGATATATTTATGGGGGAACGCTGTTGTTTTATAACATCTGCCGGCGAAATTTTTCTTCCGTCATCAAGTTCAACGCACAAACCGCTATGGAGTGCTTTCCAGTATTTTACAGGGACATCAAGTTGTTTAGCTTTTTCAGGTTCAAAGACTGGTTTTCTTGACAAAGTGAGTTTATAGCCGATACAGTTTACACTATGCGAAAGCGGTATTGTTGAAATCATCAGCATAGGGTCAATTTTGTCCGCTGTAAAGGCGGTCGGACTTCTGTCGGGCAGTACATGGACTTTGACTTCATAGGGAAGTCCTCCGCATACAGATATTAAATTTCTTATAACTGTCTCTGCACTTTCGGGAACATATATATCCATTGGGTTAGTACGTGAACAATTTCCAACAGAGAGAAGCAGTCCTGGCAAACCTGTTATATGGTCAGCGTGACAATGAGTTATAAGAATGGTTTCAATACGGCTAATTTTGATACCGTGCTGCGCAAGTGCAACTTGTGTACCCTCTCCGCAGTCTATCAGGACGGCTTTTCCGTTATATTCTGCATACAGACTTGTAAGAAATCTGTTTTTCAGCGGAAGCATACCGCCTGTACCTAAAAGACATATTTCCGGCATTTTATCAATCTCCTTCCGGTATAAAAAAATCACACTTATACATTATATCATAATTTCCGGAAATTGGCAATTGAAATATCTGCATATTTTTATAAATATATTTTCCAGCAAATTATGACATAGATACAAAACAAAAACGGCTGTCACATAAAGCAGCCGTTTTTATAAAACATATTTATGACTGAAAAAATCCTTTTCATGTTATTTTAGTTTGGAAGATATAAGAGCTATAAACTCCTCTGTTGTAATAGGTAGATGGTCAACCTGACCGAGAAGATATGCATTGAGGCACATTGCATCCACTTCATTTACAATACCATCCTTGAACAAGTCAGCATTTTCAAGCTGAAGCGGATTAAGAGTGATTTCGCCTGCAATATACTGATTAATCATAGTGAGGTCAAATATATCAAGTGTACTGTCGCCGCTCATATCGCCAGCAGACTTCGGAACTATTCTGTATTTGTCGGGGTAATACTGTCCGGGAAGTGATTCAACATCGTCCCACACCTTGACAAATAACTGTTCCCAATACCAGCCGTACTGGCTGTTGGGTTCATAGCTGACGCCTGCGCCCATATGGGTAACATCAGGATTCATAATAGCACTCCAGTGTTTCGGCGAACTTTTCCACTGATTAAAAGTAGCTTCAATATCACCCATACCAGCGGCGAGATTTTCATAAGACCTTTCCCACGGAATAAGATTTTCGTCAATCATATCTGAAAACATACTTCCGTCAAGACGTTCATGGCTGAAATAGGCAATACATTCTCTTGAACGTACATAAGCCAAATCGTTAAGATACGGAACGGCATATACAGGATTAAGACCCGCTTCAGCTCTTGCTTCATTTACAAGCACAATAAGCTGGTCTGCCATTTCCTTAAAATCGGGTTCATCACTGCCTGTCGTTTTCATAGGAAAACTAACGCAGGTTGACATCATCAAAATAACTATTAAAGTCATAATTATTCTCTTAGTATAATTTAAATTAATTTTCATACAATCACCTCCGGATTTTGTTTCTTAACTTGAATATATCATAACATATTTTTCTGGAAATTTCAAGTGTTTTTTCCATATTTAGCAAAAATGCACAAAAAAGTTTTAGCATTTTGCACAAACAAAAATCTTACAACAAGTATAATTATTTTCAATTT
Organism: uncultured Ruminococcus sp.; assembly: GCA_947176685.1. Lineage (GTDB taxonomy): Bacteria > Bacillota > Clostridia > Oscillospirales > Ruminococcaceae > Ruminococcus. The sequence continues at coordinate 13,660 of CAMWRL010000012.1, forward strand.
ATCCACTGATTCCTGCTTTTCCGAAGAAATATGAATTAATTATTTTATAAAACAATAAAATCAGACGGCTTTTCGTCAAAAAAGCCGTCCGATTTTATTTAACCTTTTAATTCAACACGCCTTATTTTTCCGCTGATAGTCTTGGGAAGTTCGTCCCTGAACTCGACTATTCTCGGATATTTGTACGGAGCAGTATGTTTTTTTACATAGTCCTGAATTTCCTTTTTGAGTTCGTCCGTGCCGACAGTGCCTTTTGTTAAGACTATTGAAGCCTTTACAACCTGACCCCTTACGGGGTCTGGAGCAGCACTTACGCCGCATTCAAGAACATACGGAAGTTCCATGATAACGCTTTCAATCTCGAATGGACCTATTCTGTAGCCGGAAGACTTGATAACGTCATCAACACGACCCACGTACCAGAAATAACCGTCTTCGTCACGCCATGCGGTATCGCCTGTATGATACATTCCGTCATACCAGACTTCTTTAGTTTTTTCCTCGTCACGGTAGTACTCCATAAAGAGTCCGCACGGGATTTCATTGTCAACCCTGATAACGATTTCACCTGTTTCACCGGTCTTGACGCTTTTTCCGTCAGGGTCAACTATGTCTATATCATAAAGCACACTCGGTTTACCCATTGAACCAGGTTTTGCGGTCATACCCACAAAGTTGCCTATAGCGAGGGTTGTTTCAGTCTGTCCGAATCCCTCCATAAGCTTGACTCCGGTAGCTTTCAAAAACTGGTTATATACTTCCGGATTGAGGGCTTCACCTGCAACCGTAGCGTACTTTATGGAGCTGAGGTCGAATTTCGACAAATCCTCTTTTATAAAGAAACGGTACATTGTAGGCGGTGCGCAGAATGTAGTTATATTATACTTCTTGAACATCGGAAGAATCTTGTTAGCGTCAAACCTGTTGAAGTCGTAAACAAAAACGCAGGTTTCGCTCATCCACTGACCGTAGAGCTTGCCCCAGAGAGCCTTGCCCCAGCCGGTATCGGAAATTGTAAAATGAATGCCGTTCGGGTCAACGTTGTGCCAGTAACGTGCGGTAATGAAGTGACCAAGAGCATACTTGTGGCTGTGCATAGCGATTTTCGGATAGCCTGTAGTTCCGGAAGTAAAGAACATAAGCATAGGTTCGCTTCCGCATGAAAGCTTTTCGGGGTCTGTTGGTCTTTCAAACACATCACTGAAAGTATACATTTCCTTGTCGAAAGAATCCCAGCCGTCACGCTCGCCGTTGGCGATAATAGTCTTTATGTTCATTCCGCACTCGTCAATGGCAAGTTCAACCTGATGTGCCACATCTCCCTCACCTGTGCAGACAATGGCTTTAACGTCAGCCGCCTTGAATCTGTATGTGAAGTCATGCTGTACAAGCTGATTGGTTGCAGGAATTACTATCGCACCAATTTTGTGGAGTGCAATTATAGAGAACCAGAACTGATAATGTCTTTTGAGTACAAGCATAACTTTATCGCCTTTTCTGATTCCTTTGGAGAGGAAATAATTGGCGGTCATATTGGAGTACTTCTTTATTTCCGCAAACGTGAAACTTCTGTCCTGCATATCATCGGAAACGTATATAAGAGCCTTTTTATCGGGAGTTTTTTCAGCGAGAGCGTCAACTATATCAAAACCGAAATTGAAAGTCTCCTCATTCATAAAGCTGATTTTCTTCAAAGCACCGTCTTCATCGGTTTCGGTTCTTACGAACTTATCAATAACAGGTTTATTAACCTTTGCAAGGTCAAAGTTTGTCACACCCGGCAGAATAACCGGTTCAAGGTTCTGCAAAGCGTTGTGGGGCTGATTTACACCGAATACAACAGCATAGAATTTACAGTCCTTACCGCCGGCAGCCCATTCGTCATGAGGTTCGCCGCTGTCATAATAGATTGAATCGCCCTCATAAAGAATTTCTTCATTGTCACCAATTCTTACTTTAAGCTGACCGCTTATAACAATATCGAGTTCCTGACCCTCGTGTGTATGTGGGTGCGGTACTCTGAACTGTTCCTCAACATATGGAATAGTAACCAGAAACGGTTCACCGATTTTATTTCTGAACTTGGGGGCAAGACGCATATAGCTCATACCCTTGCGGCGTGCAATCGGAAGTCCGCCGCCTTTTCTTGTTATGTCGTAGCTGTAGATTTTAGGACTTTCGCCCTCCATAAGGTCTGTTATTTCAACGCCTGTAGCGTTGGCGAATTTATAGATAAATGTAAAGCTGAAATCTTTAGCTCCGCCCTCGTATGCGAGGTACTCATAAACGGAAACGCCAGTTTTCTGAGCCATTTCTTCCGGAGTCAGACCTACTGACTCACGAACGGCTTTAATTCGTTCAGCTACCTCTCTTATCTTAAATTCGGGATTCATTGAATTACTCACAATAGCCTGCTCCTTTCAGGTGATAATAAATCCGGTGCTTACAAAAGCACACGGACAAATTATACCACAAAATACAGGCTTTGTCAATACAATTCAGTGAATTAAACCGAAAAAGTTTTATATCAATTTTATTCTGTAACGTTTGAGCCAGTGGTCAAGCTGTACGAAAAATGCTATTGTCTGCGGAAGATTCATTAATTGTCCGTACCATTGTACATGGTCTTCGTGCCGGAGAAGTTTTTCCAGTTCTTCACGCTTAACCAGTTCAAAAAGAATATTATTCTTTTCTTCCATTACTGCGGACAGCTTTTCTGTAACCGCATCAAGGAATGCCGGATTGTGTGTCTTGGGATAAGGAGATTTCTTACGCCATAATACTTTTTCCGGCAGCCAGTCTTTCATAGCCTCACGCAGCAAGCCTTTTTCTCTGCCCATATAATCTTTATATTCCCACGGTACATTATATAAGTATTCTGCAATCCTGTAGTCGCAGAACGGCACACGTACTTCCAGACCGCTGTACATACTCATTCTGTCCTTGCGGTCAAGCAACGTCTGCATAAACCAGTGAAAATTCAATTGTGTCATTTCCTTCATGCGGTACTCAAGCGGACTGTCTTCCGGCAACTTCATAGCATAATCGGCGGTGTTCCTGTATGCACTGTAAACATATTCTTCTGCGTTTATCTTTCCGGAATAATACTCACTGATAAAATTTTTTCTGTAAGCGGTACTCTGCGCCCATGGGAAACCGTCAGTCATTCTTATATCTTTATCCCTGTACCATGGGTAGCCGCCGAAAATCTCGTCCGCACACTCTCCCGACAACGCAACTGTACCATGTTTTTTTATTTCACGACAGAATATAAGCAATGATGCGTCAACGTCCGCCATTCCCGGAAGTCCTCGTGCTTCTGTCGCTTCGTAAAGGGCGTTGACAAGTTCAGGCGTATCAACAACTGTCCAGTGATGGTTAGTACCGAGATATTCAGCCATACAACGAATATATTCGGGGTCGCTGTCCGGCTGGAAATGACTTTTCTGAAAATACTTGTCGTTGTCACGATAGTCAATCGAAAATGTATCAAGTATTTTTCCATGATTTTTCATTTCAGTGGCGGCAACGGACGATATTAAACTTGAATCCAGTCCGCCCGACAGAAATGTACATACAGGAACGTCCGAAACAAGCTGACGGCGTATTGAATCAAGTACAAGCTCCCGTACATGTTCGGCGGTCTGCTCAAAGGTTTCATGGAGTTCGTAAGCTTTCAGTCTCCAGTATTCGTGAAGCTCCAGACCGTCTGCCGTATAATATCCGCACCAGCCGGCTTTAACTTCTTTAATACCCCTGATTACTCCACATGAAGGCGTTCTTCCGGGAGCGATGAGAAGCAATTCAGATACACCCTGCTCATCTATTTCATGCGGAACGTCCGGATGTTCCAACAGGGCGGGGATTTCCGAAGCAAAAATAAGTTTATTGTCATTCTCATAGTAGAAAAGCGGTTTTACACCTATTCTGTCACGGGCAAGGAAAAGACGATGTTTTTTTTCGTCATATACCGCAAATGCAAATATACCGTTGAATCTGTCAAGGCATTTTTCGCCCCACTTAATGAAGCTTTTAAGTACAACTTCCGTATCGGAATGGGTTTCAAATTCAAAGTCGTTTTCAAGTTCACGGCGTATGTCGTCAGTGTTGTAAAGTTCGCCGTTATATACTATTGTGAATTCTCCGGAAGTCATTGGTTGTCTGCCGTTGGGAACGTCTATAACTGCCAGTCTGGTGTGAATAAGTGCCGCTTCTCTTGTGAGAACGATTCCCCGTTGGTCTGGCCCTCTCCTCAGAAGTGCGTGCTGCATATTTTCATAAACTTTCATATCTTCACGCATATCTTCTTTAAAGCTTATTGCTCCTGCGATTCCGCACATAAAAAATAACCTCCTTTTGTGGTTTGTATTATTATATGCGTTATAATGTTTATATGATACAAAAAAACTGTCCTGATTAAACATCAGAACAGTAATGATAAGTTATTTATTTGATTGAATATTTTCTTTAATCCTTGTTTTGGCTTCCTCGATGGTTTCGCCGTCTTTAGTAAGAAAGCTATCCACGAACTTATCCTCAATTTTTTTGTAAGTTCCCGTTACGCCATTTTCTATAGCCTTATATGTACCTACAACTTTTTCCTCGATTTTCTTGTTTACTTCAACCAATTTTGACTTTGCCATTCTATTCACTTCCTTATTTTTTCAGACTTAATACTTTGCTGACCTCTGAACAGAATACTTATAACACCCATAATAAATTCAGGACATTCAATACAGTCATTATCTACCCACTTCATAATCACAGATACAAGACCGTTACGGTAAAACGTCATTATATATTCATGCTTTTCTTTTGGCACACCATACATTGAAAGTATAGGAGAAAAGACCTTTCCGAAAAAATCACCAAACGCCTTTTCCACTCCGAAAGCATTTGAATTTTCGTGTATAGCCTTGTAAATGCGTTTGTTTTCCCTGATAAAAGTAAGATATGGTATTATCCATTCATCAGTCATCAGATAAAGTTCGTCACATTCTTTTCCTTTTATAGAAAAGTCTTTTGCAGAATATGAACTGTTGAATTTTTCATTCACAAACTGAATCGTTTCAAGAAGCAAGTCGCCTATATTCTCGTAATGCAGATAAAATGTAGAACGGTTGACATTTGCCCTTGCACATATTTCCTTTATGGTTACATATTCAAAGTCTTTTTCATAAAGCAGAGATAGAAGTGCCTCGTCCATACGCCGCGCAGTATTGAAATATTTACTTTCGGACTTGTTCATTTTTTCCTCCGGACTGTCACTTTTCTGAATCAGTAATTTCCTTTGCGAGTTCCATTATCTCAAAAGCGTATTTCTGTTTACCCTTTTCGAGAATTTTTTTATAGAGCTGGTAATTTGCAGAAATCATAGCAATTCCGATAATTCCTATGATTATTCCCAAAGCCATAAAAAATGATGTTCCCGAACCGATAATGCCCATTGACAGGCACATACCAGCACCAAGAATCAATGCACCGACTGTTCCGAAAGAATAAGTAAAGATTTCTGCCGGCTTTTTAGCCTTTCGGTCAAGCTTTTTCAGGGCAACCACTTTTGAAGTGGATTTCTGAGAATATTCCTCAGCGATTTTTTCTGCATAGATTGTATCAGGATTTTTCATG